>JAOAEQ010000018.1 GCA_026416715.1 bacterium | reverse complement strand
AGATGTGTATAAGAGACAGGTGCATATTCAGTGCGAGATGGATTTTTAGGTATGATCAATTTTCAACAGCGTAAAGCATTAGATTCAGTGGTTCGTCATTTAGACTACTTTGCTTCAACCGTAAAAAATTTCCTGAATTTAAGTAGAATCGAAAAAGGTGAGATGCTGGTTCATAAGAGGAAAATAATGTTGAAAGAGGAAATAATCGATTTTTCGATTGAAGAATTTGCTAAATTAGCTAGTGAAAAGAATATACACATACTCAATCAAATCGAACCGGGTATTATCGTTGTTGGTGATAAAGACTTATTATTAATCGTAACGAATAATCTCATTGGTAATGCTATTAAATACGGGATTCCGAATGGTAAAATCGTTTTATCAGCAAGACTGTTAAACGGTCATTACCAAATTGAAGTTTATAATGATGGCAGACCGTTTACTCCGGAAGAAAAAGAGAAACTATTTAAGAAATTTTCCCGTTTAAGTTCTCCGGAGAGTAAGAAGACGCAAGGAACTGGGTTAGGTTTGTTTATTGCGAAACAGATTGTCGAACAGCATGGTGGCGTAATCTGGGCAGAATCGCGAGAGAACGGAAACGCTTTTATTTTTCAATTAGAAAGAGGGAATTAATATGGTAACGCCATTAGACATAGTTAAAAAGAAACGGGCACAAGCAATAAATCGAATTATCAGTAAAGGGTATTTATCAACCAAACGAATTTATGTTGGCATGGCGACATGTGAAATTGCCGCTGGTTCAAAAGAGGTTATGGAAGTTTTTCAACACGCGATTCAAAGCGGATTAACTGACGTTTATTTAAGTCAAAAAGGTTGTGCTGGCAGATGCAATCTCGAACCGACGGTAGAGGTAGTTGAAGAAGGTAAAATTCCTGTTAAATACGGTAAAGTAACTAAAGAAATGGCAAAAGAAATTATCGAACGACATATAAAAAAAGGTGATATTATTGAAGATTGGGTTATTCGATAAAAGGTGGGAACCAAGACATGGCGAAAATAAAAAAATATGTTATTACCCTGTGTGATGGACCGAGTTGTATTCATAAGCGGGTAAAAGAATTAACGCAAATCCTAGATCAGGCATTAACGAAACATGGATTGAAAGAAAAAGTTCAAATCTGTTTATCTGGTTGTTTGGGTATGTGTGAAAAAGGACCGATAATGATAGTCAATCCAGGGTATACCATTTATGGAGCGGTAACTGAAAAGGACATTCCGAAAATTATTGAGGAACATTTGGTTAAAGGAAAACCGGTGAGTCGGTTGGTTGTCGATGAAGACCATCTATTCAATCGATTCTACCGTATCTTTGGTGACGTACATTTTTTTGGAAAGCAAATGCGTATCGCATTGCGGAATTGTGGGATTATTGATCCTGAAAGTATAGACGATTACCTCGCCCTGCGAGGGTATGAAGCATTAGGGAAAGTTCTCACCGAGATGACTCCTGAACAGGTGATAGCAGAGGTGAAAAAATCCGGTTTACGAGGTCGTGGCGGAGCAGGTTTTTTGACTGGTCTCAAATGGGAATTAACTGCAAAAGAAGCGGATGAAATTAAATATGTTATTTGTAATGCGGATGAAGGAGACCCTGGTGCATTTATGGACCGTAGTATGATTGAAGGAGATCCACATTCGATTTTGGAAGGTATGATTATCGGAGCGTATGCTATCAATTCGAGGCAAGGGTATATCTATATTCGTGCGGAGTATCCGTTAGCGATTAAACGGTTGGAATTAGCAATTGAATCAGCGCGCAACGAAGGATTTTTAGGGAAAAACATTTTAGGGTCAAATTTTTCTTTCGATTTAGAGATTCGATTAGGTGCTGGTGCTTATGTCTGCGGTGAAGAGACCGCATTAATCCATTCGATTGAAGGACATCGGGGGATGCCCCGTCCCCGTCCGCCATATCCTTCCGTACAAGGATTATTTGACAAACCGACTTTAATCAATAACGTCGAGACTTGGGCGAATATACCTGTGATTATCCTCGATGGAGCAAAATGGTTCAGCTCAATCGGCACTGAAAAAAGCAAAGGAACTAAAGTGTTTGCATTAGCTGGGAAAATAAATAATACCGGATTAGTTGAGGTGCCAATGGGAACAACGTTACGTAGTATCATCTATGATATTGGTGGTGGCATTCCAAATAATAAGAAGTTTAAAGCGGTCCAAACCGGAGGCCCTTCAGGAGGATGCATACCCGAAAGCTATCTTGATACCCAAATCGATTATGAATCTTTAATTCAAGCTGGTTCAATTATGGGCTCCGGTGGAATGATAGTTATTGATGAAGATTCGTGTATGGTTAACGTCGCGCGATATTTTTTAGAATTTACGCAAAACGAGTCCTGCGGAAAATGCACACCATGTCGCGAAGGGACAAAACGAATGTTAGAAATTCTCGAACGCATTACAGAAGGTAAAGGCGTGGAAGGAGATATTGAAAAATTAGAGCGTCTCGGAACAATGATTAAAAAAGCCTCGTTATGTGGGTTAGGCCAATCAGGCCCAAACCCGGTATTAAGTACCATTAAACATTTTCGGAACGAATATGAAGAACATATTCGAGATAAAAAATGTCGGGCGCATTTTTGCCCTTCACTTTTAACCTATACAATAACCGAAAACTGTACCGGTTGCACTGCCTGTAAAAGAGTATGCCCAACCGCTGCGATTTCCGGCAGTGCGAAACAACGGCATGTGATTGACCAAAGCAAATGTATCAAATGCGGGTTATGTTACAACACCTGCAATTTTAACGCTATCACAAAGGTATAACGAAATATTGCTATGAAAAAGAATAAGCAGTATATTACGATTTATTTCAACGGCAAACCGTATAAAGTTGAGAGTAATCAGACAATTATGCAGGCGGCGGATAAACTTGGGTTTCGTATCCCGCGCTTGTGTTATCATCCACGATTATCTATCGAAGGAGCTTGTCGGGTGTGTATTGTTCAGATTGAAGGAATGAAGACGTATGTAGCTTCATGTGCGTATCCCGTTGCAGACGGAATGAAAATCTGGACGAACACCGATGAACTTCGTCGGGCGCGCCGCGATATTATTGAATTAATTCTCGATAACCATCCGGAAGATTGCCATACCTGTGAACGGGACGGGAATTGTGAATTACAACGGTTAGCTTCGATTATGGGAATTCGAAACCGACATTTCGTCGGTGAAAAGAAACAGTATGATAAAGATTTATCGTCACCGTCAGTAATCCGTGACCCCAATAAATGCATACTCTGTGGCCGGTGTGTTCGGATATGTTCCGAAATCCAAAAAATTAATGCATTGAATTATGCATATCGTGGTTTTCAAACGGTGGTTATGCCGGCATATAATCTTCCTTTTACAGAAACGGTTTGTACAACATGCGGACAATGTATCAATGTTTGTCCTACAGCAGCATTTGTGGAACGCAATTATACTCAAGAATTGTTTAAAAAACTCAACGATCCGAATTTGATTAAAGTGGTGCAATTTGCTCCTTCAGTTCGCGCTTCAATTGGAGAAGCTTTTGGGTTACCGCCAGGAACTTCTCTGCAAGGAGAGCTGGTTGCGGCGTTACATCGTTTAGGGTTTGATTATGTGTTCGACACCCAGCTTGGTGCGGATTTAACTATTATGGAAGAAGCGAGTGAATTTATTGAACGAATTCAAGGTCAAGGAAAACTTCCGATGATAACTTCATGTTCAAGTGCGTGGATGAAATGTATGGAACAATTTTATCCGGATTTAATTGATAATGTTTCAACCTGTAAATCACCGATGTCAATGATAGGAGCGCTTATCAGGACTTATTTTGCCGAAAAAATTAAAGTTGATCCGAAAAAGATATTAAGTGTAGCAGTGATGTGTTGTACGGCAAAAAAATATGAAGCAGAACGACCGGAATTGATGATAAACGGATTAAAAGGAGTTGACATCGTGGTTACCACTCGTGAAATAGCGTGGATGATTCAATCAGCTGGGATAGATTTTCTCGATTTAGAACCGGAAGAATTCGATGAACCACTGGGTATTTCATCGGGTGGAGGGACAATTTTTGGAACCACTGGCGGGGTTATGGAATCCGCACTGCGAACCGCTTATGAACTTTATCTCGGAGAAACATTATTAGACATAGAATTTGATGAATTGCGTGGATTTCAAGGAATAAAAGAAGGGAAGTTAATGTTGGATAATAAAGAAATTCGCGTTGCTGTAGCCCATGGGTTAGGAAACGCAAATGCATTATTAGAAATTGTTCGTTCTGACCCTACGAGGTATCATTTCATAGAAATTATGGGTTGTCCCGGAGGATGTATCGGTGGGGGAGGGCAACCTTATGCGGGAATCAATTCTATTCCGTTAGATGAATCCTGCTTACAGAAACGAGCCGAAGCGTTATACCAGATTGACCGAGCGAAAACAATTCGACGAAGTTATGAAAACCCTGATATTCAACGGATATATAAGAAATATCTTGGTCGTCCATTGAGTCCATTAGCCCATAAGTTACTCCATACCCATTATAAAGCGAAAAAACCTGTTGGCATTATTCCGCATCAACTTACGTTACGATAATAGAGGAGCAACTGATGACAGGATCGAAAGTGAAAACCACAGTAGATTTATCAGAACTACTTCAATTTATTGACGCAGTAAAAAAGCAAGAACATCCAGAATCGTATCTCATTGCCATCTTGCATAGAGCGCAGGAGTTATATGGATATCTATCACAAGAAGTTATGGATGCAATTGCATTGCAAATGAATATCCCTACAGCGCATATTTGGGGTGTTGCCACATTTTATCATTATTTCAACCTGAAACCACGTGGGAAATATCGAGTATCAGTTTGTTTAGGAACAGCGTGTTATATCAAAGGTGCACAGGATATTTTAAATACTCTTCAAGACAATCTTCAAGTTCCTCTGGGAGAAACTACTGAGGATAGATTGTTTACATTGCAATCAGCCCGATGTCTTGGCGCTTGCGGTATAGCTCCAGTTATTATGGTTGAAGATAAAATATATGGTTCGTTAACCCCGAAAAAGGTGATAGAAATTATCAAATATTATAGAAAACTTGCTGATAAATAATATTTTGGTTTTTAAATTTTGTAACCAACTATGAAGTATATTAACGAAGCTAAAATTGAAGAATTACTAACGAACTCAAAACCGGTTACCTCAGGTGAAGTAGATGCGATTTTGCAAAAAGCAAAATCATTACAACGCTTATCATTATCTGAAACTGCTACCTTATTGGCGGTCGAAACGCCAGAAGATATCCAAAAGATTTTTGAGACCGCTGCTTGGGTTAAAAATGCAATTTATGGAAAACGGATTGTTTTATTTGCTCCTTTATATATAAGTAATTACTGCGCAAACGCATGTCGGTATTGTGGCTTTAATTCGGAAAATAAACTGGTTAAACGGAAAGCGTTATCTCAAGATGAAATCAAACAACAAGTTGAGTGGTTATTAAACCGTGGACATAAACGAATTCTTCTTGTAGCTGGAGAAGCAAAACCAGCTGGAGAATGGTCGTTAATAGATTATTATATTAATGCGATTAACGCGGTATATTCTGTTTCTGTTGGTCCACATAAGATTCGGCGAGTAAATATCAACTGTGCTCCGTTGACCGTCGATGAATTTAAACAGTTAAAATCGGCTGGCATTGGCACCTACCAAATTTTTCAAGAAACCTATCATGAGCCAACCTATCGTTACGTACATCCGAAAGGACCGAAAAGTGACCCGAATAATCGAATTGAAGCAATTGACCGCGCTTTTGCAGCTGGCATAGACGATGTCGGTATTGGAGTTCTCTATGGTCTTTATGATTATCGGTTCGATACCTTAGCGATGTTAATGCATATCGAAGCGCTTGAGAACAAGTTCAATGTTGGGCCGCACACTATTTCAGTTCCGAGGATTGAACCTGCACCCGGTGTCGAGTTTACTGAACACATTCCGTATCGAGTTGCTGATACGGATTTCAAGAAACTCGTGGCGATTCTTCGGCTCTCAGTCCCTTATACCGGAATCATTTTATCCACTCGGGAAACGCCGCAACTCCGGGATGAACTAGTGAATCTCGGAGTATCACAAATTAGTGCAGAATCGAATACTGCTCCCGGTGGATATACTTCACAAGAGAAAGAATATTTCAGTGACCCACAGTTTGCGGTTAGTGATCATCGTACTCTCGATGAAGTTATCGGGTCGTTAATTCAGCAGAAATATATCCCGAGTTTTTGTGCTGCTTGCTATCGAAAAGAACGAACCGGAGAAACTTTTATGGCGTTAGCAAAACCTGGAACAATTAAAGGCAAATGCAGTATTAATGCGTTAATAACGCTTAAAGAGTATCTGGATGATTTTGCTTCTGATAATGTTCGAACTGAAGGATATAAACTCATTGAACAGATGAAAACTTGTTTAACTGATCGTGAACAGAAACAGTTAGCTGCGTTTTTCGATGAAATTAATCGTGGAATTCGAGATACATATGTCTAAGATTGACGAAATTTTATCTATTGTATATTCTAAATATTTCCCTGAACAAGAAGATATTATCTCTCTTCTTTCGTTGAAAGCAGAATCTGAACTAGAAGCTTTATTTAACTTCGCAGATAAGGTTCGAAAAGAATATGTAGGGGATGGGATTCTTATTCGTGGGATTATCGAGTTCTCAAATTATTGTCGCAACGCCTGTTGTTACTGCGGATTAAATAGAAAAAATTCCCGAATCAAACGGTATCGGTTATCGAAGCATGAAATCCTTAATAGTGTAGAACAAGTAGTGCGAGCTGGAATTAAAACTGTTGTACTACAATCTGGTGAAGATAATGATCTCAATCCTGATTGGTTGAGTGAAATTATCGCGGAAATAAAAGCGAAGTTTACCATAGCGGTAACTTTATCAGTCGGAGAGAGAAGCTATGCGGAATATCGCCTATGGCGGGAAGCTGGTGCAGACCGATATCTGCTGAAAATTGAAACTTCGGATCCAGAGCTATATCAAACACTGCATCCTGGAATGAGTTTTGAGAATCGGTTTCGATGTATAAAACAATTAAAGCAACTTGGGTATCAGACTGGTTCCGGAAATATTATTGGATTAAAAGGACAAACACTTGAAACCATCGCTAACGATATCCTTTTTTTTAAGCAAGAAGGACTCGATATGATTGGAATCGGACCGTTTATTTCGCATCCTGGAACAGAACTAGCGAATGAAATAAACGGGGATGCGTTATTGACGTTAAAGACAATTGCAATAACTCGTATTGTAACGAAATATCCAAATATTCCGGCGACAACCGCATTAGGCAGTTTAGGACACGACTATCGAATTGAAGGATTGAAATCTGGTGCGAATGTATTGATGCTGAATTTTACCCCGTTTCCGTATCGGAAATATTATGAAATATATCCAGGTAAGCGATGTGTCGAAGGCCCGGTCGGTGCCTCTGGTTTCTGGATGGAATCTCTTGCCAATTCTATCGGCAGATATATTGATTATTCTATTGGAGATACCATAACAATAACTAGGAAATAATCCCGAATATTCCATTAGGTTGTAATAGGAACAAAGTTTCCTGGTTAGATTTTCAACTTGCGCCAGAATGATATCAACCGAATTATTCCAAATAGGTTCAGACGGGACAGATACTTCGGTTGAAATGGGTATTTGTAGATTGCAAAATTTAGGTTTATTGAGGGAGTCTGAATTAAGAACGAAGTGGTTTTCATCAAATTCGATTTTAAACCAGAATCCCTAACGCTATAATTATACGCTATTCTTAAGGAGAAAAGTAAACCATGGGTAGTAATCCGTTGAAAGTATTAAAGAAAAAGAAACAGGAAGCGATTCATACGAATTTGTCTCGATGGACTGCAACAACCCGAATCAATGTCGGAATGTCGACCTGCGAAATTGCTGCTGGTTCTAAAATCGTTTGGGATATTTTACATCAGGAGATTAAAAAGCGGAAAATTAAGGATGTCTATATTGGGAAAAAAGGTTGTGTTGGGAGATGTCATTTAGAACCGACGGTAGAAGTGCTTCAATTTGGCAAAATTCCGTTCAAATATGAGAATGTTGATGCAAAAAAAGCGCGACAAATTGTTATTGACCATTTAGTCAAAAATAATGTTCCTTCTCCGAAAGAAAAACCAGGATATGAACGGATGAGTAAAGATCTGTTAACCGATAAATCGCATTATATTTTTGGTGATATTGATTATTTTACCAAACAAAAAAGAATGGCGTTACGAAACTGTGGCGTGATAGATCCGGAACGAATTGATGATTATTTGGCAGTTCGCGGATATGAATCACTTGCAAAAGTTTTAGCAAATTACAAACCGGAACAGGTTATTGAAGAAATCATCAAATCCGGTCTTCGAGGCCGTGGTGGCGGCGGATTTCCGACCGGATTAAAGTGGAAATTTGTTTCGGAACAGAAATCGGAGGAAAAATATGTCATCTGCAATGCGGACGAAGGTGACCCTGGTGCGTTTATGGATCGCGGAATTATCGAAGGTGATCCGTTCTCGGTTATAGAAGCGATGACGATTGGCGGCTATGCAGTGGGAGCAAATCTTGGTATTGTGTATATCCGTGCAGAATATCCGTTAGCAGTCGAACGGTTACATAATGCATTGCAACAAGCACGAGCGTTAAATTTTTTAGGGAACAATATTTTAGGAACAGATTTTTCATTTGATATAGAAGTCGTGCTTGGAGCAGGTGCGTTCGTTTGCGGTGAAGAAACCGCTTTAATTCATTCGATTGAAGGTATGCGGGGTATGCCGAGAACCAGACCACCGTATCCGTCAGTTTCAGGTTTATGCGGAAAGCCGACGTTAATCAATAACGTTGAAACCTGGGCAAATATCCCGGTAGTGCTACTTGATGGCTGGCAATATTTTGCTTCTATAGGCACAGAAAAGAGTAAAGGAACGAAGGTGTTTGCACTTGCTGGAAAAGTTAAAAATACAGGGTTGGTAGAAGTTCCAATGGGAACGTCAATTGGCGAAGTTATTTTTGATATTGGTGGTGGGATTAAAAATGGAAATAAATTTAAAGCAGTGCAAACTGGTGGACCGTCTGGTGGTTGTTTACCGGTCCAGTATTTAAATACGCCAATTGATTACGATTCGTTAATGACCGCTGGCTCGATTATGGGTTCTGGTGGAATGATTGTAATGGATGAGAAAGATTGCATGGTTGATGTGGCAAAGTTCTTTCTAGAATTCACGGTTGAAGAGTCCTGTGGGAAATGCACTCCCTGTCGTGAAGGAACGCGACGTATGCTCGAAATTTTAACTCGTATTACTTCTGGGCAAGGACAAGAAGGCGATATTGAAAAACTACAGCTATTAGGTAATGTGATTCAAAAGACGGCATTATGCGGATTAGGACAAACCGCGCCGAATCCGGTTTTATCAACCATTCGCTATTTCCGGTCGGAATATGAAGCGCATATTCAAGAACGAAAATGTCCAGCAGCAGTTTGTGGCGAGATGTTCGTTTCCCCGTGTCAACATACTTGTCCGGTCAATATTGATATTCCACAATATATTGGGTATATTCGAGAAGGGAAATTTGCTGAAAGTTTCCGGACAATTTTCGATCGTAATCCATTACCGTCAGTTTGCGGACGGATTTGCCACCATCCCTGTGAATCGAACTGTCGTCGTAGCAAAGTCGATGAACCGATAGCAATTATGTTCTTAAAACGATTTGCAGCAGATTATGCGGCAAGAACTAATTTGAAAGTAATTAATAAATCGAAACATAGATATCCGGAGAAGGTCGCCGTAGTTGGAAGCGGACCAGCTGGATTAGCTTGTGCATATCATTTAGCGATTCGGGGGTATCCGGTAACGATATTTGAATCCGAGAAAATTCCCGGTGGAATGATGACGCTTGGGATTCCAAAATATCGGCTGCCGCGAGACGTGATTCAAAATGATATCCAGCGAATCAAAAATATTGGCGTAAGAATAAAAACCGGGATAACGGTTGGTAAAGATATTACATTCGACCAACTGAAACGGCAAGGATTTCAAGCGATTTATTTAGCGGTCGGTGCGTGGAAAGAAGTCCCGTTAAAGATTGAAGGTAGCAATTTACAAGGGATTCTCAGTTCATTAAGTTTCTTGAAACAAGTGAACTTAAATGGGATTGGAAAAAAGAGCATTTCACTCGCCGGTAAAAAAGTTGCGGTTATCGGAGGAGGAAATGCGGCAATAGATGCTGCGCGAACCGCGATCCGACTTGGCGCAGAAGAAGTAAAAATCATTTATCGCCGGGCTAAAGAGGATATGCCTGCAATACCAGATGAAATCAGCGAAGCAGAACAGGAAGGAGTCACATTCCATTTTTATTTAAATCCGATTTCAATCAAAGGGGAGTCAGGTAAAGTAACGCAGATTCAGTGCGTAAAAATGAGACCCGGTGAATTCGATTTAAGCGGGCGGCGAAAACCAATTGCTACTGAAGAAATCATATCATTTCCAGTAGATTTAGTTATCAGCGCTATTGGAGCACAACCTGATGTGGATAACTTAGCAAAAACAATCGGATTGACTGTAGATGAGACTGGATGCATCAAAATTAATCCACGAACCTTCGAGACGAATATTCCCGGTGTATTCGCTGGTGGAGATGTGGTTCGCAGTGCTGGAACCGTTATAGAAGCTATATCCGACGGTGAACAGGGTGCGATATCAATAGCTCGTTATTTACGGAAGGAAAATTTAGTGGAGAATCGGTTTGTCATTAAAGGCGAACGTAAAGAAGTCGCTTATTTCGATCCGGCAGCGGAAGTAAAAGAATGTTATCGTCCGTCGTATGGAAAGATAGCGATTCAGAATCGGAAAAATAATTTTAATGAAGTTATCAGAGGATATACTCGAGCAGCAGCGATGTTTGAAGCGAACCGCTGCCTGCGGTGCGATAGAAAGGAGAACAAATAATCGAATATGAATCAGCAAGTTACTTTAACTATAGACGGAATAAAAGTTACAGTACCCAAAGATTATACGATCATGCAAGCAGCTGATAGTATTGGGATTCATATCCCGCGGTTATGCTACCATCCGAAATTAAGTGCGGTAGGTGCATGTCGGATTTGTGTCGTTGAAGTTGCAGGAATGAAAAATTATCCGGTCTCGTGTAATACGTTGGTTGCAGAAGGAATGATGGTGCAGACGAATTCTGCGGCAATTCGAGAAGCGCGGAAAGTATTACTCGAACTTTTGTTAGATGCGCATCCGAAAGAGTGTCAACTATGTGAAAAGAACCAACTATGCGAATTACAGGAATTAGCGAAAGATATTGGTATCAAAGAATTAAGATTTGAAGGTGACCGGCTCGAATTTTCACAAGATACTTCTTCACCAGCATTAATCCGAGACCCGAATAAATGTATATTATGTGGAAAGTGTATACGTGCCTGCTCTGAAATCCAAGGAGTAAATACTCTTTCATTTATCAATCGCGGATTTAAGACTACAGTTGCAACCGCATATCAAATTCCACTTGCAAAAACCGTTTGTGCTAATTGCGGGCAGTGCGTTAATTTCTGTCCGACGGGAGCACTGACGGAACGCGACGCTACGGAACAGGTTTGGAATGCACTTTCAGACCCGGAGAAAAAAGTTATCGTGCAAATTGCGCCTGCGGTTCGGGTGGCAATTGGAGAAGGATTTGGATTAGAACCTGGGGTAGATATGACCAAACAAACGGTAACCGCATTACGGATGCTCGGATTCGATGTGGTTTTCGATACGCAGTTTTCAGCAGATTTAACCGTTGTAGAGGAAGCAAACGAATTAGTTCAGCGAATTTGCAATAAAGGTAAACTACCGTTAATAACGTCCTGCAGTCCCGGGTGGATAAAATTCTGTGAACATTTTCATCCGCGGTTATTAGACCATCTATCGAGTTGTAAATCTCCGCAACAGATGTTAGGGGCGCTGATTAAAACATACTATGCGCAAAAAATTGGAATAGACCCATCAAAAATATTTAGTGTTAGTATTATGCCATGCACTGCGAAAAAGTATGAAGCGAGCCGGGAGGAGATGAACTCAAGCGGATTCCAAGATGTCGATGCAGTATTAACAACTCGGGAGTTAATTAACATGATACAACAAGCGGGGATTCAGTTCACGAATTTACCGGAATCGGAATTTGATAATGAATTAGGTGAATCAACTGGAGCTGCACCAATATTCGGTGCAACCGGAGGAGTTATGGAAGCAGCGTTACGCACGGCCTATGAATTAATTACCCAAAAAAATCTTGATAAGGTAGATTTCACTGTCGTTCGCGGATTTGATGGGATTAAAGAAACTGAGTTGGATATCGATGGGAACAAAGTTCGGGTTGCGGTAGCGTATGGATTACTCAATGCGCATCGGTTATTGACCGAAGTTGAAAAGGAAAATAAATCGTATCATTTTATTGAAATTATGGCATGTCCCGGCGGATGTTTAGGTGGGGGAGGACAACCTATACCTCGTGATACTTCGAAGGTAATGGAGAAAAGTATTTATGCTAAACGTGCTGAAGGACTTTATACAATCGATCGAAATAAACCGATTCGAAAAGCACATTTAAACCCGCAGATTTTAAAACTTTATGCCGAATTTTTGGAAAAACCGCTTAGTCATAAATCGCATCAGTTATTGCATACTCACTATCAAAAACGGACACCGAAAGGTGTTGCTCCTAAAAAACCACAAACTTTTAGCATTACCTAAAGCAGAAGAGGGGGAAATAATGAGTAAGGGTAACGGTAGAGAAGCACAACAAAATGTACAGTTTAAAAAGAATATGAAATTGTTAGGAAAATATTTAACCAGTAAACAAGTAGAACGTGCCGAACACGGTAAATTGATGGACATTTTGCATAAGACCCAGACGTTATTCGGGTACATTCCGCAAGAAGCGATAGATTTTATTGCAGAGCAGTTAGAAGTTCCGACAGCGCATATATATGGAATGGTAACATTTTATAATTTTTTTTCATTGAAACCGAAGGGGAAATATCAAATTTCCATCTGTAAAGGAACCGCATGTTACGTTGCTGGTGGTGCGCGAATTTTAGATAAGTTGAAGGAGAAACTTAACATCGGTGTAGGGGATACTACCCCGGACGGACTATTTAGTTTAAATATCACCCGTTGTCTTGGTTGTTGTGGATTATCGCCGGTATTGCAGATAAATGATACTGTATATGTTCGTATGTTACCAGAAAAGGTTAGTGCGCTTATTGATAAATATCGCAAGCAAGAAATAAGATTAAAAAACATAAATCAATCATCGAAATAGAGTACAATAATATATCATTTAATTTCAGGAGGAAATTATGGGTAATAAAATTCTCATTGTTGATGACGATGCTTCGTTTATTGAAGCTATCTCGACACTGCTTGAAGCGAAAGATTATCAAGTTATTTCTGCAGATAATGGGCAAGATGGATATCAGCGGGCGAAGTCTGAGAAACCAGATTTAATCTTGCTAGACGTAATGATGACGCATAAGACTGAAGGATTCGATATTGCTCGCAGTCTGAAAGCGGATAGCGATACAAAAGATATCCCCGTAGTGATGATAACCGGGATTCGGCGGGAAATGAACCTACCGTTTGGATTCGAACCTGATGAAGATTGGCTGCCGGTTAACGTAGTGTTAGAGAAGCCGATTAAGCCAGAATTATTGCTAAAAACTATTGAAGAAAATATTCGGAAATAACTTTACTCCTGAAGAGGTATTAATTTTTAGCTAAAACCCGTTCCGACATGTTTTCAGGAAGCAACCCCACCTGTTAAAGCAGTCTAGAATGGCATACTGTTATTATAGGTTTTGCAGGTGGCGAAATAGCTAGCACTGACCTTGAGGTTTGGATTCGATATATTCTTGATATGAGTGGCTTCATTTTGAATGAGCATGCGGTTGTTCTAGGTTAAAAACCAAAGAGATTGAGTTTATATTCCCTGAGTTAAAACTCGGGAGACTATCCAATAGTTCCAGCTATGAATAGCTAGCTATGCTGGATGCAATCCTCCCTTCGGGATTAACAAGAAGCCCCGTTTGGGGTAATAGAAAATTGAATTTAGCCAGTATAGAATGCTGCGGAATCAGGTTGGAAATAAAAAGCTAATCCACTATAGCCGACTGAATCAAGACAAAATTGACGTAAACAGCGAGATTTCTGCTCTCGCTGTGTTTTTTTGGTTCAAACTTGCTTAAACAACTTTAAATCTATTCGTATGCAAAACTTCCAAACAATAAAGCGAAAGCGGAACTTTCGCAGTGAAAAAGACTTTTCTTCGATTCAGCCTTCAAGATAAACTAAAATTCATCACCCCAGCGGTAAAGCTTACCACGTCGCATATCTCTATACAAGCGTTATTGTATCTGTTTCAGTTCGTTTATCCGCTGGGTAGCGAATTCAATTAAATCAGTATGTTGCTTATCCGCATGGGCTAAAAAATCCTGATATGCGGTAATTGCATCGCTTGTTCTGCCGTGTTTATCTAATAAAACCGCTTTATTGAGATATGCTTGAGCGATTTCGGGGCTGAATTGAAGCGCAAGGTTCAATTCAGAAATAGCGGATTCTACATCTCCGGTTTTCTCATAATGTATTGCACGGAGTGTATGCATCGCCGCAATGCCGGGTTTGATGTATTCCGCTAGGTTCGGGTCAAGCGAGAGCGCATGGTTTAAATCCGCTAACGCTCGCGAGTACTCGCCACAATTTGAATAGGCAATTCCGCGATTCATATATCCGCGCACATCGTTAGGCAGCAATTGAATGAATTGCGTAAAATCCGCAATCGCGTTATCTAGTTGGTTGCATCTTGTATATGCGATACCGCGTTCGAAATATGCTTCTGCATTAGCAATATCAAGTTCTATGACTTTGGTATAGTCAGCGATAGCATTCGGATATTGTTCCTGAATAACGTAGGCAGTAGCCCGATGGAAATATCCAGTTGTAGATTCGGGATTCAATTCAATTGTTTTGCTGAAATCAGCAATTGCAGAGTCATAATCTTCTTGATACAGCAACGCCACGCCACGATTGAGATACGCTTCAACCGACTGCGGATTAATGACAATCGCTTTCGTGTATTCCGTAATGGCTAATTCAAACTTATTTTCCTGTGCGTAATCTAATCCAAGCATTGTATGTACAGCAGATAATGCAGGATTTAAAATTGTAGCCGATTCCGGGGTTAGCTCAATAGCGTGATTAAAATCATCGAGCGCTTCGCGATATTTACTGCATTTAGTGAACGCTACACCCCGTTGGATATATGCAGCAGTATTCGCGGGATTCTCCGCAATCAGCTCGGTCAGATCAGCGATAAGTTTCTCTGTTTGTTCATTCGGTTTTTCTTCAGAAGTAGTCATTTCAGTTCCTTTCTTGCAAAAAATTTTGATTTGTGAAGCATTTACCACAGTTTAATCCTTAACCTGTGGGCTTACGCTCCGCAGAATAGTTTATTACTAGGTTAAATATAAAAAACTACCAGCGGAGCATTTGTTTCCGAGGATATTCACATACACGGTTGATCGGCAATAACTGGATTCCCACGAGTTGCAGTTCTATCAGTTGATTGTTGTAATAGAATGAGTTGTAATAGAATGAAATGTTACCATTATCGTCAGTACCAGCGGTATTTCCGGCAGCAACACTTAAGTTCGTGGTATTAGCAGAAAATTTATTCCGTGCATAGTAGTTTCCAGAAAAACTAATTTGTAATCCATAATCGTTTCCTATACAAACATTATCTTCAATCACACAATCGTAGTTACCAATATAAATTCCTGCACCAACTGTGGTTGATAACCCCTTGATGACACATATTCCCTACAATCATACAATGAACAACAGCATAAATTCCGTGATTCGTATTGTTATTACTGACATTATTAATTGCTGCGCTTCCGGAACCAACATAAATACCAGATTTACCATTATTATAAGTATTGTTCCCGATTACGTTGCCGTAATATTCAGCATAAATCCCATACTTGTTGTTTCGATAGGCGCTATTATTGATAACGGTACTGCCGCTCCTAGCAAGTATTCCAGTGCCGGAATTATTGGAAACGGTATTTCCAATAACCACTGACCCTATCCCAGCAAGGATCCCGTGAACCTGATTATCAGAAGACGTGTTGTTGATTATCGTGCAACAGCTATCGGTGTTAATCCCGTGATTTTTATTTTGAAACGCATTATTTCCTCGCAGGGTACAATTATATCCGATATAAAATCCATACGACCCATTTTCTGCAGCAATACACTCGATAATCGTGCTATTATCTTTAGTGTTTAAACCGATATTTCCATTTCTAATAGCATTAACGTGGATAACTCGGTTATTGCTGCCCCATAACTGAACCCCTTGACTATAAAAATCGCACACCGTTCCATTTTTAACTGTAATATTATGTGATGTAGAAGTCGCATAAATTCCGCTACCCATCGAACCGGTAGAAGTTCCAGCACCCAAAAGGGTATGACCATTTAAATCAATCGTTACATTACTACTTTGGATGTATATTCCATACTAGTTTTGCGCTACGGTAATATCACCAACTAGGATATACGACCCAGAACGGTTCATCGTGAATGGTGAATAGGCAATATCAGTTAATCCTGCGCTACTACTTAATGAGCGGAGTACTAGCATCCGTATCGTTACGATGAATAGTTTTGATGGTTGCATAGTTTGTTTTCTCCTTTCGATTAAAAAATAAAGTTATAGGGTTTCTGCTTGCTGTAATTCAGTAATGCGTTGTTTCGCATAATTAATCTGGTCAATCAGATATTCAGGGGCAAATTGAATGAACGCTTGATATGCAAATAACGCTTCAATTCGCTGTCCCATTTTTTCGCACGATAACGCTTTATGATAATATGCGGTAACGCAGTGGGAATTAATTTCCAGCGCTCGATTATGGTCAGCGATTGCCAAAACATACAGTCCTTTATGCCGATATGCGGTGCCACGACCGTCATAAGCATCTGCGAGTTGCGCGTTCAGTTCGATAGCTTTAGTGAAATCAGCTATTGCCTGGTCAAACTCGCCGATGGCAGTATGTGCATGTCCTCGATTACAATACGTTAGCGCATGATATGGCATTAATTCCAACGCTCGATTATAATCTTCTAGTGCTTTATAATATGCACCTTTTAACCGATAGGCGTTTCCGCGATAATAATAGGCATACGGATACTGGGGATGTAATTCAAGTGCTTTTAAGAAATCGAGTATCGCCAGGTCATATTCACCGAGCATAATATACGTTCGTCCGCGATTGAAATAATTGTGTGCATTATTCGGGTTTTTTTCAATCGCTTGAGTAAAATCAGCAATTGCCAGTGCATATTCGCCTAGCGCATCGTGGTTAATTCCGCGACCGGAATAGGCATCTGCATTATCCGGATTTAGTTCAATAGCTTTCGTATAATCTGCGATTGCCGAATCAAAGGCGCCGAGTTTATCGTAGGTAAATCCGCGCAAGGTATACGCATCAGCATATTGCGGGTCAATGACGATTGTGCGGTTTAGGTCTCGCAGCGCTTGATCGAATTCTCCTAAACTGAAATAGGCACTAGCGCGATGGAAATAGGCGGTAGCATCGCTCGGATTGAGTTCAATGACTTTCGAGAAATCAGTAATCGCCGATTTATAATCTTTTACTTTCGCATAGGTTATCCCACGATTTTTATATCCGCTCGCTAAGCGCGGATTCAAATTGATCGCTTTTGAGAACAGTTCAATTGCCGACCCGAATTCGCCTTGTTTCAGTTTCGCGATGCCCTGATTGATATATACCCACGGATCGTTTATTTCCATGAATTTGCGTTTAAATATCGCCATACGTTACTAAATCATTGCAATAGTTTGCTCTTTTAACAATAATACTATTTGATTCATTTGTCAAGTTAAAATTACCGCAGATGATTTTACGCCATGCGTTGGACTGCGGAAGCTCAGTTTCCAAATGAACCACAGCGAAAGCAGGGTTCCTGCAATCCGCAGTATTTTCTCTTGATTCATTCGTCCCTAACGGGACTGGATTTTTGTTTCGACCTGATTTTCCAGCAGTCCATATTGGGCTAAATTCAATCGTCAGAAACAGGGATTCTGGTTTATCCCAACGTGAGAATTACATCTCGTTCTGCCATTCATGCTTGGGTATGCAATTGATAATACCAGAATAACTAGTCCGGTTAAGGACGAATGAATGTTCGTTTCGGTAATTACCATGGTTCATTTTTAAAATTGCGGTAGCTTGGCTAACGCAGTTTTAAAAGAGAGGTGAGGTTTTGCGGCTGATATCATTCCTGCACAAACAGAAATCAAGTAATTCCAAGTTTACTTTTTATATCACGAAACTTCTCTTTTTATATTATTTATTGTAGAATATATATCCTCTATGACCCGAATTAAACCGAAACCAGCATTAATTATTCTGGCGATTATTCTCGGCGGAGCGCTCTGGGCAATTTCACTATTCTATCGAGCGCATCTGCTCGCATTGGAACGCGAGTATGTCTATAGCGAGCTGGTTAACCATAGTTTTCTGTTAACTCGCGCGCTGGAAAATAAAATCGCTACACTCTATTCGCTTAAAGCGTTTATCGAATCGCAACAATCAGAACAACATCTTAACGAGAATATTAACCAGTATCTTGCAAAACTCTCAGCAAATCTCAAGGGTATCCGTGTGATTTCGGTTGCGCCGAACGGAATCAATCGTTATGTTTACCCGCTGTTTGGAAATGAGCTTCTGCTTGGAAAAAACCTATTCTCTGATTCGCCATCGGAACTCCGCGCAGATGCACTCCGTGCGCTACGTTCCCGTAAAGTAGTTATCAGCGGTCCGTTTGAGGATTGGAACGGCGGTTTCGGGATTATTGGTATATTAGCGATTTTCCGGAATGAACGATTCTGGGGCTTCGTGACTATAGGAGTCGATATAACTAATTTACTCGAAGAAGCGCAATTCGGTGAAGCGAATCATCCAAATTATTATGCTTTCCGTCGTCATACCGGTAAAGTTTTTGCCGGAAATCCGTTGGTGTTTGACAAGAACCCGGTTATCAGCAAAATTGAACTGCCGGGCGGATATTGGGAATTAGCAGGAATTCCACGTGCTGGTTGGAATGCACTGGTATTTAAACGTGTTTGGATAATGCGAGGATTAAGTTTGGTGTTTTTATTGCTCTCCTTCAGTTACCTATATTTTCTGCTCACGCAACGAACGCAATTAGAACGACTTGTTGCCCAACGAACTTTAGAAGTGAGTCGAATTGCAACCCAACTTCAGATGATTACCGACGGTATCAGCGGAATAATTGCTTATGTAGACCGTAACGTTCGCTATCAATTTGTTAATAAAACCTATGAAACTTGGTATGGATTGACTAAAAACGATATGCTCGGAAAATCGATGCGCGAAGTCTGGAAACCGGAGGTTTATTCACGAATCGAACCGTATATCCAGCAGGTATTATCCGGCATCCCGGCACATTATGATTCTACTATCGAGCTGAAAATCGGAAAGCGTGAAATTAGCATTGATTATATCCCGCATTTTGGCGAGACCGGCGAAGTTATAGGTTTTTTTATTCTCGGTGTGGATATGACCGAGCGCAAACTCGCTGAAGAAAAATTAAGAACCGCAGAACAACAGTTGCAATTTTTCCTATCCTCGAGTCCAGCGGTTATTTATGCGGAACAATTTGAACAAGGTATTGCCCGTAATGCTTTTATCAGCGATAATTTGCTGGATATATTTGGATATACTTCGCAAGAATATTATCGAGAAAGAGAATTTTGGAAATCGCGAATCCATCCGGATGATTATCCTTTGGTCGAACAGAAATATAACCGATTTTTAGACCAAGGGATATTCCGTTGCGAATACCGATTTCGGCATAAAAATGGAAGCTATCGCTGGGTATATGATGAAGCACGAATTATCCGAGATCATTCAGGAACTCCGAGTCAGATTATCGGTTTCTTGAACGATATTACCGATCGAAAAACTGCAGAAGAAAAAGCGAAATCAACGCAAGAACGATTGAAATATCTAGTTTCGGAAGCGCCAGTAGTTATTTATTCCTATTCAGTTGGTGAAGAGCGCCAAGTAACGTTCGTGAGTGAAAATGTAATAGATTTACTTGGGTATGCTGCAGGTGAGTTCATTATCGAACCCGATTTCTGGCGAAATCGGGTTCATTCGGAAGATTATCCGCAGGTACGACATGAATTAGCGAACTTATTATCTACAGGACATATTGTTCTTGAATATCGGTTTCAGCACGAAAACGGAACTTACCGCTGGCTGCGGGATGAAGCGCGCGTGATTAAAGATAATCAAGGTAATCCGGTTGAAGTTATCGGATATTGGATTGATATAACTGCTGAAAAACAAGCGAAAGAAGAACTTGATCGGAGTTTCGGGAAACTCCGCCGTGCAATGGCAGGAACGATTCGTGCGTTAGCGTCAGCGACTGAGCTGCGCGACCCATATACCGCTGGACATCAACGGCGAGTAGCGAATCTCGCGCGTGCTATTGCTACGGAAATGAATCTGCCCTCAGATACTATTGAAGGAATTCGAATCGCTGCTACCGTTCACGATATTGGAAAAATCTATATTCCGGCGGAAATCCTAACTAAACCAACGCAATTAACCGCACTCGAATTTGAACTGATTAAAACGCATCCACAAGGTGCTTATGATATTTTGAAAGAAATCGAATTTCCTTGGCCAGTAGCGCAAGCGGTATATCAACATCACGAACGACTTAACGGTTCTGGATATCCGAACAAACTCACCAGCGACCAGATTGTTCTCGAAGCGAAAATCATTGCGGTTGCGGATGTGGTTGAAGCGATGACTACGCATCGACCGTATCGTCCGGCACTCGGAATTGAAACCGCATTAGATGAAATTAAACGAAATAGCGGAATCCTATATGCTCCGGAAGTCGTCCGTGCGTGCATAACTGTTTTTGAAAAAGGATTTATTTTCGATTAATTTTTAACCCTAAAGTTTAGAACTCTGCCAAGGTATAACTGAATTCTTCAAGGTAAAAGACGGACTATGCAATAGCAAGAGGGAATTATGACCGCTATTATTGATTTTCATACGCACGCATTTCCGGATACACTTGCCCAGCGGGCTATGGAGCATCTGACAAAACAAGGAAATATTCCTGCATTTCATCAAGGAACGATTTCTGCTTTGCTGGAATCAATGGATAAAACCGGCATAGAAAAAAGTATCATCTGTTCGATTGCAACGAAACCGAACCAGTTTAGGTCGATCTTGAATTGGTCGAAATCAATCGCATCTGATCGGATTATTCCGTTTCCATCGTTTCATCCGGATGATCCAAAGTATGCGGATAATATCAAAATGATCAAAGATGCTGGGTTTAAAGGAATTAAATTTCATCCGTACTATCAAGAGTTCAACCTAGATGACGAAAAAATGTTCCCGATATACGAGCACATTGCTACGGCAAACCTTATTTTGCTCTCACATACCGGATTTGATTTTGCTTTTCCATTTATTAGAAAAGCCGACCCGGAAAAAATCCTGAATGTTCTATCTCGCGTACCGGAGTTAAAACTAATCTGCTCGCATCTTGGCGCCTGGAAAGATTGGGATAATGTCGAATGCTTACTCGTCGGTAAACCGCTCTATATGGAAATCTCGTTTGCACTCGATTTTCTGGAGTTCGAACAAGCGAAACGTATCATAGTGAATCATCCACATGAATATATCCTATTCGGTACCGATTCACCTTGGACTGACCAGAAAAAAACATTGCACCTGCTAAAATCACTATCACTCGACCCTACGTTTGAACAGATGATTTTGTATGGAAACGCTATGCGATTGCTTAACTCCGTTAGCTAACTCAAGCTTAGTTCAGGAGATTCTAGGTTAACCCCCTATGTATAATTCTGCATCAACTCGTTTTCTCGAGCTCAAGCACAGGGTTATACTCAGCAGTTTGCATGAGTATATCTTATTAGGATACAATTTATCATTATTTATTTTTCTGTTGCATTAGGAGTAATCGGTTATGCCATATATCTATGTTATTGCCGAAAACCAAAACTTAATCCGAAAAGAATTATTTCGAGAAATAAAAGATGCGCAAATCTGTTACGGAGAAAAAGTTCCGTTCGTCGAGTTATTCGCCGCAGATGTTATTGTTTATTACGTGACTAACGAACAAATTGCAGTAACTGATATATTAGAATTACGAGAAGAGAAGGAACTATTTTTAAAGCCGATATATCTCGTTGCCGAACGTGAACTAATCGAAGTTAGCGGATTGATTGATGAAACAATTTTTATTTCAAGCACACCACAGTTAATGGCACAGAAACTCCGCGCCGGACTTGAACTCGCAAAAAAAGTCAATCTCTATCAGAAGATGTTTCCGCTCGATAATCCGAATGAAATCTTGTTACTCCGCTATCTAGAAACTCGACCGAATTACCATCTTAATCCAATGATGGACTATCAATCGCGAGTCGGCTATACGTTCCCGTTAGTTTCTGCGCTGTTAAATGCGCCGGATGCAGATGAAATCGCGTTTCTCGATTCGTTATCCGCGATGTTTCTCCTGTCACGGAATCTTCTGGATAAAGTGCATCTTTGTCCGTTTTGTAAGTATGCTCAGATAAATTTCCGCGAAATCTGCCCGAAATGCAAGTCAATTACTATCTCGGCTAGTACTGATTCCGGTCAATTCAAATGCAACGAGTGTTTGCACCAATTCACACTCGTAAACTATGATTGTTTGTGTTTCTATTGCGGTAAACGATTTACGCCGGAAACCGCGCTGGTTGTTGAAATCAATGGATATACGATTACGCAAGCTGGTATTGAGAGTGCAAAACAAGGTGTATTACCGACGTCCGAACTAATGAAAACAATTCAGAAAGAAACCGGATATTATACGCTCGATGAATTTCGGGAAATGCTGAAACAGGAAGTGCGTCGTTGCACGAGATATAACTATCCGTCAACTCTCATTCGATTTAAGGTTAAAAATCCACAGTTTCTGGTTGAACGGTTCGGATTAGCGCAGGCGCAAAAGATTTGGAAAGAAATCGCTACGATATTCATGCAGACTTTTCGTGATACTGACATTTTAACCGAATATCGGGTAAATGAACATTTAGCGATTCTTCCGCATACCGATATATTCGGTGCGCAGAAAATATTTGACCGGATTAAAGAACAGGTGAGTAAGAAAATCCAGCAGACACTGGATATCCAATACCAGGCGCTCGGATTACAGAATGAATCGTTTGAACTAGAACTACTACTTGAAAAAATGGGCGGGTAATTTGTCTGAGTTAAAACTCGAGGTGAACCGTTGTGTTAAACATGATGTATCCAACCACTATAGTTAAGTGGTGCAACGTTGAAAAATAGGAGTTATCAATTATGGCTACAAAAGAGCTTTTATTGGGGAATGAAGCGATTGGTCGAGGTGCGATCGAAGCAGGTATTTCGTATGCCGGAAGTTATCCGGGAACTCCGGCAACGGAAATCCTTGAATATTTGGCAAAACATAGCGATGCGGTGATAAACTGGGAAGCTAACGAAAAGATTGCTCTCGAAAACGCGATTGGTGCATCGTATGCTGGTAAACGGGCGCTTTGTTCGATGAAGCATGTCGGACTTAATGTTGCTTCCGATGCGCTGATAACTATTCCATATCTAACGGTTAAAGGTGGATTGGTTATTGTGGTTGCTGATGATCCCGGTGCATATTCGTCACAAAATGAACAAGATTCACGGTTTTACGCGCAGTTTGCCAAAATCCCGTGTTTCGAGCCGAGTGATGCGCAAGAAGCAAAAGATATGGTTATCGCCGCATTTGATTTATCTGAACAAATAAAACTGCCGGTTATGGTTCGCAGTCTTACCCGAGTTTCGCATGGGTTATCTCCTGTAGAAATCGGGATTCCTCGCAAACCAAACCCACCATCGTTAGAAAAAGACCCGGGTCATATGCTCGCTATTCCGAGCAATGTTATTCGATTGCATCAAGAGCTTATCGCTAAACAACCACAGTTAGTCCAATGGGGTGAATCTGCGGGATTAAATATCACCACCAAATCCATCCATCAGAATAAAGGGATTATCGCCTGCGGAATTACATATCACTATGCCAAAGAGTTTGCCCGCGATTATGCGTTCTTAAAAATAGGGTATTATCCATTTGCGGAGAAATTAATCGCTGAGTTCGTTACGGGTTTAGATGAGGTCTGGGTTCTTGAAGAAGGTGAACCGTTTGTTGAAGAGCTCACGCGTCGATATGCAAAACATGTTAAAGGGAAACTCTCCGGCGAATTGAATCGAGTAGGGGAACTCGGTCCGGATGCAATAGCTAAAAATCTTGGTGGAATGCAGGTGAACCCTAATATAGAAACAATCAAAAAATCGTTACCGGTTCGTCCGCCGGTACTCTGTCCTGGGTGCGGGCATCGAGAATTATATAAAGCGTTGAATGAAGCACAACCAACGTTTATAACCGGTGATATCGGCTGTTATACACTCGGAGCAAATCCGCCATTATCGGCAATGGATACATGTTTGTGTATGGGCGCAAGTATCAGCAAAGCCGCAGGAATCGCGAAGCAAGGATATACCAAAATCGCAGCGATTATCGGCGATTCAACGTTCATCCACGCGGGGATTCCAGCGTTAATCAGCGCAGTATATAATCAGGCGAATATAACGGTTATTATTATGGATAACGATTCTGTTGCTATGACTGGCCACCAACCGACTCCATTAACCGGAATAACTGCTAAAGGTGAAGCAGGGGGCAAAATTGTTCTGGAAGATTTATGTAAATCCTGCGGAGCGAGTTCGGTTGAAGTCGTTGACCCATTCGATGCTAAGAAAACAAAAGCGGTTTTAGTTGAGAAACTGAATGCTGCTGGAACTCACGTGATTATTGCACGACGTCCGTGCGTTCTGCTCACCCGAAAATCGAAAAGATAAATTGTGGGTTCGTATTAAAAAATAAATCTATAAAGGTACTACGCGCATTAAAGAGAATAAACTTCTTTTGCCGATAGAACGGTCATCTGCGCCTTTTGCAACGCTTTAATTCCATCAGCAATGTTCTCGGTGCGAATAACCACTACTGCTTTCTCACCACTTTTTGCAACAAATGCATAGAGATATTCAACGTTTAAATCTGCTCGATTGAACACTTCTAACACTGACGCTAATCCGCCTGGTTTATCCGGAACACCTACTGCAATGACATCGGTTTCCGCGACGCGAAATTTTGCTTTCTCGAGAACTTGTTTCGCTTTATCCGGGTTTGGAACAATCAATCGTAAAATGCCGAAATCAGACGTATCGGCGATGGATAACGCGCGAATATTGATTTTCGCTTGGGCAAGAACATTAAGTACTTCAAGTAATCGTCCTTTTTTATTTTCAAGAAAAATCGAAATCTGTTTGACTTTCATAGCTATCAGCCTCCTCATTCATTGAATCATGTTATTCCTATAGATTGAAAGAAGTTAAACAACAAGTTACTGTCGTTTCATTACAATTGCCGTTTATCGATAACCCGTTTCGCTTTTCCTTCACTTCGTGGTAAAGTTTTTGGTTCGACTAAAGTTACTTTTACCCGAATTCCAATCGAATCTTCGATATGCTGTTCAATTCTATTTCGGACTTCTTCCAGATGCTTGATTTCATCTGAAAATAATGATTTCGTCGCTTCAACTTGAATCTCCAGTTCGTCAAGGTTATGCGGGCGCGTTATGATAATTTGATAGTGCGGTTCGACTCCTTTAATTTCGAGCAGTGCTTTTTCAATCTGCGAAGGGAAAACAATCACACCACGGATTTTTAGCATATCATCCGACCGACCGGTAACTCGATCCATTTTTATCAGGGTTCGACCACAAGCACATGTTCCAGATTTTAATTGCGTAATATCTTTCGTCCGGAAACGAATCATAGGCATACCTTCCCGAGTTAAGGTAGTCAATACCAATTCGCCTTTTTTCCCTTCCGGTAACACTTCTAACGTTTCCGGCGAAATGATCTCTGGATAAAAATGGTCTTCAAAAATATGCAATCCACTTTTCTCCGGACACTCTTGCGATACCCCGGGTCCGATGATTTCAGTTAGTCCGTAAATATTCAATGCGGTTAAATGAAACCGCTTTTCAATTTCTTCGCGCATTCGTTCTGTCCACATTTCTGCACCGAAGCAACCGGATTTTAACTTCAATTTCTTTAAATCAATCCCTTCTTCTTCAGCGACTTCTGCTAAATAGAGCGTATACGACGGTGTACAGGTTAATATGGTTGACCCGAAATCACGCATAACCTGCAGTTGTCGTTTAGTATTCCCAGCAGAAATCGGAATGACGGTAGCCCCGATTTTCTGCGCACCATAATGCACGCCAAGTCCGCCAGTAAATAAACCGTAGCCATATCCGTTCTGAACAATATCATCTTTTTTTGTTCCTGCCATCGTCAAAGTTCGGGCCATCACTTCGCTCCATAACTCGATATCTCCACGCGTATATCCGGCAACAATCGGAGTGCCAGTTGTTCCCGAAGAAGTATGAATTTCCACAATCTCGGACAACGGAACCGCAAACATCCCGAACGGGTATACTTCCCGTAAATCATCTTTACTCGTCAAAGGAAGTTTCTCGATATCTTTGAGGGTTTTAATATCCGCTGGTTTAACTTTCGCTGCTGCAAACCGTTTCCGATAATAGGGAACGCGTTCATAGGCATATGTAACAATAGTGCGGAGTCGCTCTAGTTGTAGTTCCTGCCGTTGTCTTGCCGACATACATTCGGCTTCACGATTCCAGATCATTTTTTCTTCCTCCCTGAAGTTAATTTCCCTTGATAAAATGGAATGTTTGCTTTTTTCAATAATTTTTTAGCGAGTTGAACGTCAACGCCTTCAACCAGAAGATACGCTCGTTTTCGCGTATCCAGAACCAAGACATGCGCATTTTCGATATTTAGTTTATTTCGGGAAAAAAATTCCGCGATCTGATGTAATCCGCCAGGTTTATCTACCATTTCAATTGCCAGAACCTCTTCGAGCGATACGGTCATTCCTTTATTTTGCAATGCTTTGAGAGCTTTTTTCGTATCATCAACTACAAATTTCAGTACGCCAAATGCATCTGAACTGGCAATACTAATCGCAAGAATATTTATGTTATTTTCGGCCAATATCCGAGTTATTTTTTCCAATTTTCCCGGTTTATTCTCGGCAAAAACCGATATTTGTTGAATTCCCATAATACACCATGCTCCTTTCGGAAATAATCCTGAAAATGATTTACGCTACAACGTTCGCTTATCAATAACCCGTTTCGCTTTCCCTTCACTAATCGGTAAGGTACCAGGTTCGGCGAGTTCGATTTTCGGAGTAACGATGATTTCTGACTTCAGTTTGTCAATCAATGTTTGCCGTAATGCAACCAGATGTTCAACTTTCCCATCGAATAAACTTTTTTCTATCTCAACTTTAATAGTGATTTCGTCTAACGCATCGAGTACTATCAGATAATTTTTCGCTACGCCTTTAACACTCATCAGAATGCGTTCAATCTGCTGCGGGAAAATATTTACTCCACGAATGATAAACATATCATCCGTTCGTCCGGCAATTCGGGTTATCCGCCGATGCGTTCTACCGCATTTGCATTTTTCCGAAATGACTGAGGTAATATCCCGAGTTCGATATCGTAATAACGGCATTCCTTCTCGGCATAGCGTGGTCAAAATTAATTCACCTTGTTTTCCTTCGGGAACATAATCGCCGGTTTTCGGGTCGATGAGTTCAATATAAAAATTATCTTCCCAAAGATGCATACCGTTTTTCTCTTCACATTCAAATGCTACTCCCGGTCCATTCATTTCCGATAAACCATAGGAATTATATACCTCGATACTCAACGCTTGTTCGATTTTACGTCGGGTTTCTTCTGAATACGGTTCTGCACCGACGAACGCTTTCTTTAACCATAAATCTTTTTTAGGATTGATTCCTTTTTTCTCTAAAACATCTGAGAGATATAGAGCGAAACTTGGCGTGATATGAATTGCAGTAGTTTTAAAATCTTGCATCAACTGAATCTGTCGGTCAGTATTACCTGGTCCTGCGGGGATAACAAGGATCCCGACTTTTTCAGCTCCATAGTGCATAACCAGAGCGCCGGTAAATAACCCATAGGTCATCATATTTTGCAAAACATCATTCTTCTTCATACCGGTCATAACTAAACATCGGGCGATGAGTTCTGCAGCTTGTTGAATATCGTTGTAGGTAAAAAAGATAGCTTTCGGTTTACCAGTGGTTCCGCTTGAGGTATGGAGCCGAACAACTTCTGAATAGGGAACCGCTAATAATCCGGTTGGATACGTAGTCCGTAAATCATCGTTCGTGGTAAACGGAAGTTTCTTGATATCTTTTAACGATTTAATATCGCTAGGTTTAATCCCTTTTTTTGCTAGTTTTGCGCGATAAAATGGGACTTTTTCATAGACTCGTTTAACCGTCTGTTTCAGCCGTTCAAGTTGAAGTTTTTCCAGCTTTTTCCGGTCAATAGTTTCTAGTTCCTTTTGCCAATACATACCGAACCTTCTTTCTGTTAAAATGATAACTGTTACCAAAACATCGTATGATGCATTTCATTATACAATATTCAACTGCAATAATCAAACCCCAAAAATAGTTCGATAAAAAAAGGATGCATTGTCTTCTACCGTGCCAATGCATCCCCCTTCGTATCAACAATGTACTCTTTTACGAAGAAAATTTATACTGCAACTGCCAGCGGAAAAACCACGCGTGGTCTTGCGAGTTATCTGCATAGAAACTACCGGGGAACAGCTCCTCAACAATGATATATCCATCAAGACTTTTATTGAACTTATGATTCAACTGAATCTGCGGTAGATGTCCACGAACTTTACCATCTGCGGAAAACATTGACCCATTAACATTTTCGTTTGCTAAGAGATAGCTATAGCAGAGACTGAGATTTGTTTTCGGGGAAAGATCGAGTTTTACACTCGCCCGGTACGTTTGCAAATTAGTCCAATAGGCAACAGTTTTCGTTTCTTTTGCGAGCGTAAAAACATAGAGTTCACTCAGCCAAGGCCAGCGCGAAAATATCGGATCCCAAGCTTCAACATCGGTGGTAGTCGGATCGTCACCGGATAGGTAGTAATATCCAAGATTTATTTCTGGAGTTAAACAAACGTCGTTAAACTTTCTACCTGCAATGAAATAGCCACCGATACCTTCTCGGTCAATATTGCTATCATCATAATCACCAATTTGACCGGCAAGTTCCGCTCGGAATTTCCACGGGACAGGAACATACACGCCACGCGCGCCAAATGTATGGAGTTTGAGCGTTGGGGTTGTCCCATATCCTCCTTCTCGTTTCCAGATGTAGTATGGTTCTAACGTAACTTTATCGTTCAGTTTATTCTTCCCGTAGAGAACGATACCGGATTCATCAGAGTTATTCGTAGCAATCTGCTGGTCATTGACTACGGGCAAATGGTCTTCGTGCCAGTTATTGATATACACGAGATCGAGCGAATTATTCTTATTGATTTTCCACGTCGATTTCAATGCGTTGAAATAGAAGGTTTTTGAGCCATCGCCCGGCGTTCCATCCATAATCACGAATCCTTCACCATAGGTTCCTAAGAAATCTTGGCGACCGATTCGTAAATCCAGCGGCGCGCCAAACGCATCTTTAACATCTAGGTAAAGGTTATCAATCACAATTTCTTCGTTCGTAATCTCTTTTCCTTTACCTACATCACCGGATGAAAAGAAATATCGCGGTTCCGAGGTAAGCTTTAACATCATACTAACATCGTTATTGAAATTGTATTTCGCCCAAGGTGATATTTTCAATCGAAGATAGTTATCATCCTTACCGACACCGTCGCGGAGATCTAAAACATTGATCAAATATTCTTGCCGCAAACGAATGTCTAACCCATATTTTAAATTCGAACTATCTTCTGCCATCACCGCAGTTGCAAACCATCCGCTAACAACTAATGCTCCAATGAAAATAACTAGCATTTTTTTCATATTAAATTAAATCCTCCTGTTAATCGCCATGTATCTACTAAACTAGGATTGTATAGTTCACCTGCCTTTCTCTCATAAATTTATTGATTATTTTTACCACGAATAAATCCGCCGGTTAACGATGCATCGAGTAGTTCTTTTGAAGGTTTTTTCGTTAATAAACTTACGACAAGCATAACCACAATTGATATAACGAAACTATAGAAACTATAATGCATCGGCAATTTTTTCACCCATTGATGAATTCCACCGAAAATAAACGCACTCACGAACCCAGCAATCATCGACCAAATTGCTCCTTGTTTCGTTGCCCCTTTCCAATACAAACCAAATAATATTGGGGTAACAAACGTTGATAACATAATTCCTATTCCCATCCAGATTAACCAAGCGAGCAGTTGGTCAGTTCGCATTAAAGCGAGGACAAAGCTTATAGTTCCGAATACGAGAACCGCAATGCGACTCACCAGAGTAATCTGTTTATGGGTAGCATCTTTATTAAATAGTTGTTTATAGAAATCCCAACCAAACGCTGATCCGATTACTAAAAGGAGTCGATCGGTAGTTGACATTACTGCGGCGAGAACCACCACTGCAAAAAACGACCATACGAATTCGCTTGGCATTGCATATCTAACGCCGGCTATAAACGCATCGTCCGGTCGCGTTAACGTGAGTTTTCCCGTTTCAACCAATGTACCGACCGCCATCCCAGTGATTTTTATTAAATACATAATGATTAAATATAACCCTACGATAACCAACGGCGACCAGCGGAACAGTTTTTTATCTTTAACCGCAATAACGTTGTTTATAATATGTGGAGCCGAACCAAGCCCGAACGCTAATAAGAAAAACCACGAGATAATGAATAGCGGAGTAAAAACAGCATATTTTGCATACGGTGGCGCTTGTGGAAAAGCAATTTGGACTAAATTCGGGTCTTTAGCTGCCAAAGTCTGATTGATAACGGTTAAACCACCAGCGGCATTGATAACCAGCGGAGCCATTATCAATACTCCAATAATGATGATAATCCCCTGAAATAGGTTAGTCCATGCGACCGCATAGAGTCCACCCAGTAATACATAAATTACCACGATAAATACACCGAGCAGTAATGCTTGTATTTGCGTAATATTTAAAATAGATCGCAGAACGATTGAAATTGCATCGTATTGACCGACTAAATAGATTAACGAAGTTACCACCACGGCTAATGAGGCGATTGACCGAACCGCTTTCGGGCTTTCAAACCGATAGGCGAGATAATCCTGTACCGTATGAAAGTTATTTTTCTGACATACTTGATAGATTTTATATCCGTATAAAATAATCATCACACCGCACGTTAACGGAACGAATAATTGTTCCCAGAAGGTTGGCCAGCCGCCAGTACTTCCCAAACCGGCAACCCCTAACAAGGTCATTCCGCTAACCACGGAACCGAGAACGAGCATAACGAACATCCAGAATCCTAATGTTCTCCCTGCAACAAGATAATCTGACGACGTTTTAATTTTAGCGCTCGCTGCTGCTCCAATGAAAAGCAAAAGTACAAAATAGAACACTATTACTATTAACCCACCAACACTTACCATATCATTGTTCCTTTCTGATTCGAAATAGTTACGGGATTGAATTTGGTTTTCGACCGAATCATTATTCTTTAAAACTAACGCCCCACCACAACAACCATGCTAGAATAAGAAAAGGGCAAATAATGAAAAACGTTACAAAGGTACTTATTGGTAATCCGAACATACACACCTCCTCATTTGGTTATTTTGCGGTTTCGTTACGATAGGTAATTAAAGAACCGAGATAAGTTACGAGTGCAGAAATAGGTAACGCAATAACAATCGGGTCAACCACCGCCCAAGTGGTTTTCGTAACGAGACTCGGTTTGTTAAATAACCAATTACATAGCTGCAGCGCCGCTGATTCCTTTTCGTGCATAAAGAAGACCCAGAACGCCCAAACTATTAACCCGACAACCATCCCCGCAATAACACCTTTTCGGGTTGCTTTTTTCCAATATAATGCGGAAATATATGCCGGCAGAAATACGACCGCACACATTCCGAAAAAGAGCGAAGTCGCAATGGCAATAATACTTCCCCCAAGGTTATACGATAAGATTACCGTTATAACGAATGCGATAAATATCCCGAGTTTGGCAATTAATACCGTTTGTTCTTGATGTTTTCCTTTATTAATCGCTTGTTGGAAGAAGTCGCGTCCGATTGAAGTTCCAATAGCATGGAATTGACCGCTCAACGTTGACATTGCCGCCGCGAGTAATGTGACTAGGAAAAGGTAACCGAACCATTCTGGCATCGCCATACTGATATAGGTCGGTATTATTTTATCGATATTAGGTTTTTTCGTTACTTCATCGATGACCATCGCCAGCGATATTTTCCCTTGCGTTTGCCAAAAATATAGGTTGGTTAATGCACCGACGACAAACGCAACTCCAGTCATCATTAAAATGAATATCCCGCCAGGAACCAGCGCTCGGTTCAGTTCTTTTCCACTTTTCACCGTCATATATCGGACACAGAGTTGCGGTTGGGCGAGAACGCCAATACCCACACCCATAATAATCGTTGAAACTAACGTCCACCACAGTGGTGTATTAAAATAGGGCATCGCTGTCCATCCGCGATGTCCCTGTTCGATTAATGGTGGCGGAACTTTCACCGCTAAATCGGTTAACGCCTGATGTGCACTAAACCACCCCACTTTCGAATACGTTGCGATTAACAAAATCAACATACCAACAAACATTAACCCACCTTGAAATGCATCGGTATATACCACACCTTTTAATCCGCCGAAAAAGACATACGCGACTACGACCGCAGCGAAAACAAACAATGCAACTTGATAATTCAAATGCAGTTGAACTTCGACGAAGCGCGCGCCGCCAATCATCACTGCAGCGGCATATAACGGCATTAAGACCGCAATGGTTAATCCAGCGAAACCTTGAATGAATCTCGATTGGAATCGTCTGCCTAACAATTCAGGGAAGGTATGCGCATCGAGTTGAGCACCAATTCGTCGTGTCGGTTTACCGAAAAAAACAAACGCAATAAAAATACCCATAAAAATATTTAACATCGTTAACCATAGTAATCCCATTCCAAACATTCCGGCAGCACCACCGAATCCGACGATTGCTGATGTACTGATAAAGGTACTGCCGTAAGCTAATGCCATTAACACCGGATGAATTTCTCGACCGGCAACAAGATAATCCGCAGCACTTTTCGTCTTGCGGTATCCTAGCCAACCGAGATATGCTACGATTAATACATACGCCCCAACGACTATGGTTAAAATAGTGAAATTCATTTTGCGCTTCCTCCTCGTTTACACCCAAGATTGTTATAGGATTAAATGATATCCCTTCATTTTAAACGGTTTCTTCAAACTCGAGGTCTTCATCTTTCGGATGAGTCGGTGGCATCATTTCTTCTTCATCGTTCCAATGCATTAAACCATAAATAACGCAGAGTGCCGTACTCGCTATACAGAGAACATATGCACCGAGCACCCAGATATCGCCAAATCCAAGCATACCCTTTTCCTCCTTCGTGGTACCAAACGGTACCAATGATTTATTTTGATTAAGAAAGGTATGACATTATAATGGTTGCCATAATTCTTGTCAAGTAGAAAATGGTAAAACACGATCATTGGTTCACGATTGATCGGAACTCACTGTATAGCGAGTCTACCCTGAGCGAAAGCGGCGAGATTCAGTTCGATAGTTTTCGGCGGAACATTTGAAGCGATAACGCGTTCCCATGCTTCCACTGGAAACAGAAGAAATCGGGATAATGCACCGAGGAGAATGATATTTTCAACTCGCTGGCTGCCAAGATTCTGCGCCAGCCCCGATGCATTTACCTCGATGGTGTGGAATCCTGATTTTATCAATTGCTGCAATACATTTTCCGGATACGGTATTTTTCCCGGGTTAGCGGTCGCTGGGATAACGCGTCGTGTATTGAAAATGATGGTTGCGGTCGGTTTTACATAATCGATATTTCGTAATCCTTCCAATGCTTCCAGCGCAACGAGATAATCTGCATTCCCTTTAGGAATCAATGGCGAATAAACCTCTTTTCCAAATCGAACATGACTGACAACACTTCCGCCACGTTGCGCCATGCCATGAATTTCGCTTTCCTTTGCGACATACCCAACTGAAAATGCTACCTGCGCAACAATTTGACTCGCTAAAATAATTCCTTGCCCGCCGACCCCGGCAAACAATATGCTTGTAGTTTCCATAGTTTAGTTTCCTTATTATTAAGATTACGATAGATTGGTTCTTTCCATGTAAACAAAAAAAGTATACCATAAAAAAATACTGAACGGTAATCTTAATCCTATTTATGGTATCTGCAAGACCCCTGTTCCTTGGATGCTACTCTGTTTGAGTTGGTATAACGCAAGGTTCGCTTGCGCTAAGGGAAACACGGTAGTTTGTGGTTTAATCGGAATTTCTGCAGCTAACGTAAGGAAATCGGTAACGTCAGTGCGCGTGCTATTTGCTACCGTTCGAATCATTCGTTCGTGATAGAGTAGGGGATATGCTAATTCCGGAATAGGCGTCATATAGATCCCCGCTAACGCGACTGTTCCGCCTTTTCTGAGAACACGCAATGCAGGTTGAACCAGTGTGCCTACCGGCGCAAAAATGATGATACTATCGAGCGAACTTGGCGGGATATCTTCAGCTCGACCAACCCAATCAGCGCCACGTGTTCTAGCGAACTCTTGATTTTGTTTACTTCGGGTAAATACGAACACCTTGCAATGGTATAATTTAGCGATTTGCAATACGATATGTGCGGAAGAACCGAATCCAAATAATCCTAAAGTTCCGCCCGGTTGAATGTTACTCAATTTGAACGCGCGAAATCCAATCACTCCGCTGCAGAACAGCGGTGCAGCTTCGATATCCGAAAATGTTTCCGGTATCGGGTAGGCGAACTCTGCGGGAACTACCATATATTCCGCATAGCCACCATGAACGTTGAATCCGGTGAACTGGGCGGAATCGCAAAGATTTTCGGAACCCATTTGACAGTAGCAACAGGTTCCGCACGTCGAATATAACCACGGCACTCCGACTCGAACACCACATTTGAATCGGCTTACAGAATCACCGATTTTATCCACTACGCCGACAATCTGATGACCGGGAATTATCGGCAATTGTGGTGGGGGTAATTCACCTTCGATACAATGTAAATCGGTATGGCAAATTCCACAAGTATGAACTCGAATCCTAATTTCATTCTGCCGTGGTTCGGGAACGGGAAACTCTTGCAAGAGTAACGGAGCGGATTCAATTGGTGCTGTTTGGTGTAATACCATTGCGAGCATAATTGCACTGAGAATATCCTTACGATTCAGGGTCAATTTTCATATGCGTAATCGAAACCTTTTGCCTGCGCGTCCTAAAATTTTTCGGGACGATTTGCCGTTCGGAAGCGATTGATGGTTTACCGCCAAACTGGCGGCGCTACTACAGGCGGATTAGCCCAGCATTTTATGCTGGGCTTTGGACTGCAAAAACTCTGCTTTCGCTCTGTCTTTCGGAAGCTTTGCTTCCGTGTTTATACTTCTGGTTAATCCCGAAGGGATGATTAATTCTAGCTCAGCCATTCATGGCTCGGTTACGATGAAACCACCGTATCCCCTAGTCCCGTCAGGGACGATTGAATGGTCAGCGCCGACGGGTTTTAACCCAGAATGAAACCGATGACGGGTTCTGGGCTGAAGCCCGACAAACCGTACCACCATCTCTCCCCGACCTAAAGGTCGGGAAGAGTCATTCGGCACTAACGATTTGGTCACAACCTAAGTTGCAGCATTTCATGCTGGGCTAATCCCAATCGCCCTGAACCAAAGCTACCAACTTCTCATTATCCGATAGAACAAGATTTCAAGAGTACTCATTGCGTCTGCAAATAAGGTTGTGCGTAACGATATGCTTTAAGTCCTTTACGAAGTTTTCTCTTGAGTAATAGTCCGAGTTCGGAACACGATTGCGCCAATGATTCGATGTTCAGTTCGACAACCAGATAAACGGTTTTCTGAGTATTCCGAACTTCTTGCAGCCATAGTTTCGTGAGCGCATCTCTTTTTTTCCATAGTTCGCCGGTAACAATCGTTAAATCATTGATATACGGCACAAGGACGATATCAACGGTATCTTTGAGTCGAAGTAACTCCGATTGAATTTGGGCGATGGTGGTTTGCGGTATGCTCGATGGTTGTTGCGTCTGTGCAGGGTTTGTTTCCGGTTCACTGTTCGCCAGGATAACCTTCACGCCAAGTTTCTTCAAATATGCTAGGAGAAACGACCGATATTTTCCTTCCAGCATATTTGCGGGAATCCCTACGCGATTAACCTTGTATGATTCCGGCAGATATGATTTCAACCGAGTTCTCTGTTCTAGGAGTTTTTGTTTGAGAACAAGAGAATATGCGCGCTGTGATTTGCGGGCTTTTCGGATCGTTCGTTTCCCATACAGTTTTATCCCTGCATAGAAGAAGTCGAACCGTAGCACCCGTGATACGATTGACCACCACGAATAAAATTTCCGCATTGCCCGATACGTTTCCTGTTGCAGTTCATACGCGGTCATCAAGTTCGGTTCAAAGACGACATGGTGCGCATCATATTTTGACCAATCGAAATTGATAATTCGATTTTGCGCCCGGAGTTCTTGATAGGTTTGCGTTCCCGGCAGAGGCGTTAAGTTCATGAATTGAACGGAATCGATATCGAGTTTTCTTGCGAATTTGGTAGTCTTGCGAATCGTATCAACTGTATCATAATCTGAACCAAGAACAAACATCCCATGGATATAGATATTTCTTTGATGAAAAGCATCTATACTTCTTCGAATATCTTGTATAGTTTGGTGTTTATCATAATACGCTAATGTTTGCGGATTAATCGATTCGAATCCAATAAACACCGCAAAGCATCCGGTTTGGTGCATCAGATCAAGTAACTCTGTATCATCCGCCGTATCCGCACGAACCTGTGCGCTCCATTCAATAGAGATGTTTTCCTTGCGGAGTTGCCGCAGTAATGCTTTCGTTCGTTCTTTAAGTGCGGTAAAATTATCATCTGCAAAAAATATATGACCAACGATACCCTGATAGGTTTTTATCTCTCGGATGACGTGGTCAATTGAATGGAACCGATATCGATTGCCAAACATCGGAATGACGGAACAAAACTTACAGTGGTATGGACAGCCCCGCGAGGTAGATAAGGTAATCAGTTTACGGTTCAGGTTCCAATTCGGGATAACCGAATAATCAATAATCGGATTTTCATCGAGGTTCGTTAGGAACGGTCGCGCTGGAGTATGAACGACTTCGGTTCCGATGCGGTAAGAAAGACCGGCGATAGAGTCGAGGTTCGTCTTAGTTTCTAACGCAGCAATCAATTCAGAAAACGTTCGCTCGCCTTCACCTCGAACGACATAATCGCCATGCGCTAATGCCTCTTCCGGGAGGAAAGATGGATGTGACCCGCCGAACACAATCGGGATATGGGGATTCAACTTACGAATGGTATCCGCAATCAGATAAGCCCGTGGTGCGGTTGAGGTTATGGTTGAGATTCCGATTACCTCTGCGGTAACAACGTCCGAATAATCAACTGGTATCATATCTTCAATATACACTCGGACATCGTATCCCTTCTGTTTAAGAATCGTGGCTAACAGAATACTACCGAGACGTGGTATGGCTGCGAAACTGAAGATATGCGATGCAGGAGATTTCGGTTCGATAAAGATTATTTTCTTCACGCGATAATTATACCATAGGATAAAAATCCTAAGATACCAAAATAAATAATAAAAATCATTTTATCTCTGCAAGCTCTTTAGTTTTGGGACGCGATTATTAACGTTAAAGAATATGGAGAAGTCAAATACGTCGGAGTAAGTTCACCGGATGGATATTACGATATCCCGCATATCAAACCAAACACCTATACGGTTACCTTCGACCATCACACCGCTATCGCACCGGTTACCGTTACAGGAGTTACCATAACCGAATTGCAAACGCATATTCTCGATGAATATTTAGAACCATAATAGTTGTTTGGTTATGGTTCGGAGAGAATGGTGAACGTAAACGTTGATTTCGCATTGATTTTATCATAATTAGCGAAATGAAGTTCGATGGTATGAGCACCTGGACTTAACGCTTCGTTCGGTTGATAGGTTAATATCCCGTCTCGCCAATGATACGCGGCTACCACTGGTTGTCCATCCAGTTTCATCTGAATACTGCTCGGAATGATTTTATAAACAGTATCCGCAACGCCGTCATCGAGTTGAATGCTTATTCGCGGTCTGGACTCGCGGAGCGGAACCGCAGAATTCGGCTCGAGCAGGATTGCCACCGGTTGCGGTGCGGAAAAATATTTCACTAATGCAATAAAATATGCATACGCTTCGCGTCGCAGATAATCGAGGTTGCGCAGCATCTCTTCTTCAGTAAAACAGTAGTAATGCGACCCTTCACCGAGCACGCCCGGTCTCCCTTTTAACCCACGAAGCTCGGCATAGCCAGCGTTCCAATATGAATAATAATCCGACATCGCCCCTTGGTTTGGTATATTCATCAACGCGGCTAACTCCTGACTTAAATAGCGGCATAAATCAACACTGACCGGTTCACGTTCCGGTTCTCCATGGAAATAGAATGAAACATAGTTGGTGTAAAAATCATAACTATTATGATGCACCGAAATAAACAAATCGCAATTTTGTTCATTAGCTAATTTCGGCCGTTCAGCTAACGGAACATCAATATCCGTTGTTCGACACATATATACCGTCGCACCAACGGTCTCTAAATATTTCCGGAGTTCTTCCGCTACTTTTAGATTCATTTCCGATTCTCGGTATAACGTTGCACCAATTTTATATTCAGAAAGATACGCTAATCCACCATGCCCCGGACTGATACAGATTCTTTTCCCCGTAAGCGTAGTTGCACATGCAGGAATATACTGTAAATCTACCGGCGGAAGAACCCGTTTGGTATGCGTGGTGAATTCGGTATAGTGTGGTTGCTCGGAAAAGAATCGCGCTCTGGTTGCAGAATCGAGTTCGGCTACGGGCAAAGTGGTTTTCGTATAATATATTTCGGTATCAATTCCATCGAATCCATACCAAACAAGATGGAGGTACCCTCGTTTATCAATCGCAATCGTAGGTGCATATTCAAAAATATTATTATTGGTTATTCGGGTCGCAGGTATCCATTGATGACCGAGCCTGGTTGTACAATAGATTTCATACGGTCCCTCATTTCCACCAAGACCACCGTGATACACCAGATATGCGGTTCCCTTCCTATCTATGGCGATATTCGGTAAATCATACCACGCTTCACTGACCATAATTCGTTCCGGTTCCTGCCATTTACCAGATGTACCTCGAATCCAACCGATGTTCTGTTGGAGTTGTGTATCACAGGCAAACACTACGGTTAATGTTCCGTCCGGCGCAATCGCCAGATGCGGATGCCATGGCTGCCAATATGCCGGTACAATTTCTTCCGCTTTCGACCACACCGGATTACGAATTCCTTCAGTTCGGGTTAAATGCATTAACCGATACTGCGCATCTACACCTCCTAGGTAAACAATATGCAGGATGTCATCGTTATCAATCGCGATGGTTGGCGACCAATTAATCGAATCGGTTGCCGTGGGAATTTGCACCAACGGTTCCCAACCGTGTTTAGTTTTTTTGAGATAGAGCAATTTTCCACTGTCATCATGGAATACCACATGTATGGTATCGCGGTTATCAATTACGACCGCAGGTTTTGATTCCGGCGCATTCCACGGTTTGGTTTCCGTAAGGCAGGTTACCGCAGACCATACCCCGTTGCTTCGTGAAAGATAATGCAAATACAGCTGATTATTGCGAGTTGATACTCGACTTAAGAAAAAAACATGCACAGTATTGTTCGAATCGCATTGAACCACGGAATAATAATCGCTGATTAAATCGGTATTGGTTAAATTGGTTTTAGTCCAACCAGTGGTTCCGTTCTGTTCGAACAGGAAAATATCATATTTACGGTTCGGAATGATTTCATGGCAAGTAATCAGAACGTTTCCGCTGGTATCGAAAGTAATCGATGGCATCATATCCATAACGGTATTATCCGTTACCGATTCTATCGATCGCCAGAACGCAGCTTGAGAAAATGAAAATCCGGATGCAACTAACACCCAAGCTAAACTTATTAACCCTAACCAGTTTTGTTTTCTATTCATCATTCACCACTCCTTATCTTAAATTACATAGGTATTCTGGACAAAAGGCAAAACTCCACTCTGATGGGATAACCGCAAATTCTCCTGCGTTGCAACTCGAAACGATACAATGTCCGAAAGCAAAAAACGAATTGCATCCGGTGCAATGTACTCGTTCCGCTGCGGAATTCTGCCCTGCATTGACCTGCGGTTATTCTGGATGAAAACACGATTGCGATAGTGGAATAATCATTACATTTCCTAAAGAACCATCGTGCTGTTTATCGAAAATCTTTTTTCGGATAAACATTTCATCAGTGCTACCCCACCAGTTATTGATTGCGATGATATCAGATTCCGTTTTTGCCAAGACGAAATCATATGCCCGATTTCCATAGATATCGTTGTTTCGAATCACCGGATTCGGCGCATACGCGCAGATAATACCGCTGCCATTATGGATGATTCGATTATCGGTTACCGTAGGTTGCATCGAGCCGATATACACTCCATGTTCAATATTATCGCTGATGCGGTTGTGCGAAATGACCGCATTGCTATTCCACAAATGCACTCCGACATTGTTCCCCGTAATGATGCAATAACTGATGTCGGGCGAATCTCCATCGCAATATATCGCGAATCGCGCTTGCGTAATAAGACAATGCGAGATCATTGATTTCTTCCCCGAGTATTTATTTGCAAAAACTAGTCCATAGTATCCGGAGATATAATATTTCCCGGCTTGTCGAAATATAATTGGAGCTGAAGCTGCGCCGTTCGCTATCAAGGTTCCTTCTATTTTCAGTTTATTATTCCCGCTGAACATAACAACGACTCCGGGTTCAATCGTTAACGTTGTCTGCGCTGGAATGAGAATATCTCCTCGGAGAAAATATGGTGATTGCGCTCGACCCCAAACAGTATCGCTTGTAATACCGGTAACAATCTCTGTTTTCTTGTCTAATAATTCTCCACAACCGATGAGCAATATCACTCCACTAAAAAATATCACTAAACGAACTGATGCTATGGTAATATATTTAAGCGATTGCATGAGTCGTCTTTTCCATTTGGAATGTGGAATTGAATAATATAGGGTAACATAGATTATGGAAAAAAGTGAATTGCGAAAACAATTACTTGCCTGGCGAAAATCATTATCCTGGAACGAAGTGATTAAACGGAGTGAATACATCGGGATTCGCTTATTTACCTTATCAGAATTTCGGCGCGCAAAACGGATACTGTTTTACGTCTCCTATAATAATGAAGTATATACGCATCAACTAATCAAGTTTTCTTTAGAATATCAAAAAAAGGTTTTCGTTCCGTTCACTCGTCCCCAGGAACGCACGCTATGGATAAGCGAACTGGTCGATTTTGACCAAGATCTGTCGCCGAACACCTACAACATATTAGAACCGAAACCAGAATGTATACGGTTAGCCGACCCGAAAGAATTAGACCTGGTTATTGTTCCTGGGATCGCGTTCGATATTTCCGGAAATCGTATCGGACATGGACGGGGATATTACGATAACTTCCTCCGAATTCTTTCACCCACGATAACCACTATCGGTTTGGCATATAAAGAACAGATTGTTCAAACCCTGCCACGCACAGAATCCGACGTTCCCGTTCATCTCATTATCACAGAAGATACGATTTACCACTGCCGTATGGCAAAACGGACATGAACTATATTATCTCAAACTCGGTTAAATATCAATGCATCCAGTGCGGTCAATGCTGCCGAACTAATTGGCTGATTGGCATTGATGATACTTCGTATAGACGTTTGATAGAGTTAGATTGGACTGAAAAACAGCCGGAACTCGCATCGCGCCAATTATTCCAACTTCTACCGAAACCATTACTCACTGGAGAACGGTATACCTTCAGTCGAGTTCAGAATCAGGCATGTATCTTTTTACTTCCTGATAACCGATGCCAGATTCATGTCTCATTCGGCTTCGATACCAAAGCGCAGGTATGTAAAGAGTTTCCGTACCATTTTGTAAAAACACCGGATGGAATCGTTGTCGGCGTATCATTTGCATGTACTGCGGTCAGTAAACAACTCGGAACAACTCTCGACCAGCATATCACTGAACTCGAAACAATATATCCCAACCACTATCGGATTGAAAAAATTGACGAACCAATAACGCTGTATTCCGGAATGACCATATCTTGGCAAGAATATAAACAGCTCGAATCGTGTTTACTCCAGATATTGAATGATACCGCATATTCCTTAGAAACCGCTCTGATTGCCGGAAGTATATTAATCAACGTTTGCGTGAGTTTAAAACAGGTTGAACTCATTGCCCAAAAAGAAAATAAAAAACCAAATGAAACTGTTCTTAGCGGATTGAATAAATTACAACTCGAAAAATTCCGACATATTTTTGATATCGCGCTGAAAATCAAAAAAGCGAAAAAAACGTCTCGCGCCTATTTAGCTCCGTTTATTACTTGGATAGAATTTGTTGCTCAGAAACAGAATCGGTTCGCCTTGGTATTCAACCTTTACAAAAACTATTTCAAATATCGTAAGGGTAGGGGAACCATTTCTCCGCTGATAACCGACGGGAAAAAAATCAGATGGGAACTGGTCACTCCAATCCGATTCGATATCCAATCTCCTGAACTGGCAGACTATTTACGCCGCTACTATACGCATATGATATTTCGGAAAACACTCCTCCCGATTCACGGCGTCTACCGAGGCTACCATACCTTACTCGCAGTGTATGCGCTCGGCAAACTCATTGCTAAATCAGCCGCAGCTGCGGATAATCGCGCTCAGGTTGTATTGACCGATGTCCAATTTGCATCAGCTAAGTTAGATACACAACTTGTTCTGCATGCCCAATTCAGCCGATTATTTACCGTAAGTCCCTATATTACATTATTAATTGACCGATTATATCTCCAGCCGTATTTCCCACAAATTGTCATTCAATAAAATAAAATGAAATGAAATGTTTCCTGTTTTAGGGTAGGATCGATCGCAACGATACCGAACGGTTTCGTTCTTTACCGTTTCAAGTTTAACATCGTTTTTTGTAGATAAAAAATATCGGTAAGATTAATATAAACTATTGATATTATTAAAATATTATATCAATTTTTCAACTGCTTTTTGAAGTTTTTTAGGGTTCGTATGGGTATAAATTTGGGTGGTAGCTACAGAAGAATGACCTAAAAGTGCCTGAATATCAATCAAATCAACATCTTTCCCATGCAGCATGGTCGCAAAGGTATGCCGAAGTTTATGCGGACTAAACTTTTCCTGCGAAATGCCAGCTTTAATCCGATATTTATTGACTAAATACTGAACCATTCGCGGTGATATTCTTTTTTTCAAGCTACTCAAAAATAATGCGTCATTGTCAACGAATGGTCGAATATCCAGATAGTCGCTTAAAACCTTGATGACAGGCGCAACTAAAGGAATAATTCGTTCTTTTGACCCTTTACCCATAACGCGAACAAACCGCTCTTGTAAATTCACATCTTGCAGATTCAAATGAACCAGTTCACTTAATCGCATTCCTGTATAGCTGAATAAGGTTAAAATCGCTAAATCCCTAATGCCTATGGGGTCGTTTATATTTGGAGCAGAAAGTAGCTTTTTTAATTCATCTTGCGTCAAATACACCGGTAGTTTTTTCGCTAGCTTCGGGCTTTGAATCGTTTCCATCGGATTCATCTTTATGTGTTTTTCGTTGAGTAGAAAGGCGAAAAATGTTCGTAAACACGAAATTTTACGAAATATCGCATAACTTTTCACCCGTCGTTTCTGTTGTAAATAAGCAAGAAAATCCCGAATATCTTGCGTGGTAATTTCGGTTACGAGCGGTTCTTTTCCATATTTAGATAACATGAAAGCGGTGAACTTCATTAAATCATGAGAATAACCTGCAACGGTATTATGCGAAAGATTTCGTTCTACCGATAGATGAGATTTAAACTCTTCTATACAATTCAACAGACTCTTACTCATACTTTTTACCGCTTATTTCTTATATATTTGAGATAAATCTTTGCTATCACAGGTTGTTGCGCAACCCACCCATAATTGCGTTAAATATATCTTTAACGCAATAAGTTACGCTCAGGCTAGTGTTATATAACATATTGTAATTTAATAAGTTATGATAGCTTCATCTTGAAATACCCTAATTATATTACGTTAAAAATGCAATTATGTCAAGATTCTATCCGGTTTTTATGCTACAATAACTATTCCACTCATTCTCATTGTTGCTTAACATTATGGTGCAAAAACTCATTTATTCATTCATTGCAAAATTATTGCAAATTCTACCGCTTTCTTGCGGATTGTTTATCGGGCGACGATTAGGTGATTTGTGTTATTCGATACTTCGGATTCGGAGAAGAGTTGTCTTAGAAAATCTCCGATTTGTTTTCGGTGCGGAAAAATCGAAAACGCACATTCGACATATTGCTAAACGAACCTATCAAAATTTTGGAATGACATTAATCGAATTTATCCGGTTTCCTGTGTTACAACAAGATTATGTTCGGCAACACATCGGTTTTCATGGGAAAGAACATTTAGATTCTGTTTTACAGGCAAATAAAGGCGCAATTGTCATCACCGCCCACTTCAATAATTGGGAATTAATGGGTGCCGTGCATACGTTAATGAAATATAAAGTTATCGTATTTGCTCGCGAATTACGAAATTCGGTGGTCAACACGTTAGTGATTGAGAATAGAAAAAAGGTTGGGATGGAAGTTATTACCAAAAAATATGCAGCACGCGATATGATAAAAGCATTACGGTATAATTATCTTCTCGCTTTTCTCATTGATCAAGACGCGCGAAATCATGGAATCTTTGTTGATTTTTTTGGGAAATCGGCAAGCACTTTCCGTGGCGCAGCAGCATTTGCTGTTAAAACGAATACCCCCATCTTACCTATGTTTATCGTGCGTGAATCCAATATGAACCATACCATTTATATTGAACCACCGCTGCTACCAAATCCTGAAGCTCATGATGAACAAAGCGAGATATTTCGGTTAACTCAAACGGCAACAAAATTACTTGAGGCATATATCCGCAAATATCCAGACCAATATTTCTGGTTTCATAGGCGATGGAAAACCCAACCGAACTCAACATAAAATATGCTACAATTATTACATTATGGCGATTTTAAAAATTCATTATTACGGAGATCCAATCCTAGAAAAACCCACTGCGCTCGTTAAAAATATTACCGGAAGAGAAATTGCGTTGATTGAAGATATGTTTGAAACGATGTATGCGTTGGATGGAGTTGGACTCGCCGCAAATCAAGTCGGGTTCAATAATCAAATCGTCGTAGTTGACCCTTCTCGAGGTCAGTTAAAAAAAGAACGTTTTATCTTGATTAATCCGAAAATAATTTATTATTCGCACAAAACGAACTGGCTAAAAGAAGGATGTTTGAGTTTCCCGGAAATAGAAGGAAATGTTGAACGGGCAATCTCTATTGGGATATGCGCATTAGACCTTAATGGTAAGCAAATAGAATTGGACGTAAAAGAATTGTTAGCGCGGATATTTCAACATGAAATTGACCATGTTAATGGAATTATGTTTATTGAAAAAATGAGCCAATTTGACCGACAAATGATCGAGGGAAAATTGAAAAAACTAAAAAAAGAAACCTTAGCAAAGTTAAAACACAAAAAATTACCATAGGAATAATAATATTTGCTATGTCTATGCGGATTATTTTCTTGGGTACATCAGCATTTGCGGTTCCTTCTCTTGCCGCAATTATCCAATCGAATCAGCACGTCATCTCGGTTATAACTCAACCTGATCGTCCTTATGGTCGTGGATTAAAATTGCATCCTTCTCCGGTAAAACAGTTTGCACAACAGCATCAATTACCGGTTGAAACACCAGAATCAATTAAATCCGAAACATTTATCAACCATATTATGGAATTACATCCGGAGATTATTGTAGTTGTTGCTTATGGGAAAATTCTTCCCCCTACCCTATTACAAATCCCGAAATATGGTTGCGTGAATGTTCATGGGTCACTTCTGCCGAAATATCGTGGTGCTGCTCCGATCCAATGGGCACTCATTCGTGGGGAAACAGAAACTGGAGTTACAACTATGTTTATGAATGAGAATATGGATGAGGGAGATATCATTTTTCAGGAGAAAATTCCGATACTTCCGGAAGATAATGCTGGCAGTTTATCGGTTAAACTAGCGCAACTCGGTGGATCGCTTCTCCAGAAAACGTTAAACGCAATTGAAATGGGAATTGCACCACGTATTCCGCAAAATCATCAGGAAGCTACTTACGCTCCGAAACTAACTAATACTGATGGGCGTATTGATTGGAATAAACCCGCAGGAGAGATTGTTAATTTAATCCGTGGCGTAACTCCTTCACCAGGAGCGTTTACGTTTCTAAAGGGAAAACGGCTCCGGATTCATTTAGCCAAAGTCGGTCTTGGTTCTCCAGCTGAGCCCGCAGGAAAAATTATTCTGGTTGGCAAACATGATGAGAGCGGAATTGTCGTGCAAACAGGAAATAATACTGCGGTGCAGATTCTTCGGGTTCAACCGGAAAATGGGAAAATCATGAGCGCCGCTCAATTTGCACGGGGATATCGGTTGACGGAAGGGAGCTATTTAGGTGTATAATAAATTATGATTTCCTGCATAAAGGAGCCTTGGAATTATGCCATTAGGTATCGAATTCCATCCGGAGCAGGACGAACAATGGATTACGGAAACCATTCAACAGATTAAAAATCATTATCGGCCACTCCATTCCTTAAAACCACACTGGATTATTGATAAAGCGGTTGAAAAAGATACGCTGCGTAAAAAATGGCGATACCGTGGTCTGCAAGAGATCGAATTTCATTTAGCCCCAACGTATACGACTAAAGATGGACTCCTGCGCTTATTATGGCATGAATTAACCCATACCTACGATGAATTAAATCCACGATTCCAATTCAATTACGAATATTTCAAACAGCATTATGAATCCGGCGGTATCTATGAACGGTACTATACCTATGTCCATGCGATATGGGACGTTTGGATTGATGGCCGTCTGAAACGGGAAAACCATCCTGTCCCAAACATTACCATTACCCAATTGCGTTTTGAAGAAGTATTTCCGTTAACGAAAGAGAGTGGCGAATGGTTTTCTCGATTGTATAATTCCAAACAAGAACGGACGTTCAAAGAATTGGAAGATATCGCTCGGAAACTGCGGAAATTGACCCGAGAACTGGAACGATCGAAGTTAGCATAAATTTATTATGAATATGAATAAGATTATCGAACGAAAAACATTCCATTTAAATTTCATTCCAGTTGACGAAATGCATTCTATCCTTATGAGCCAGCATTTTCTTATTCAACCGAATTACGCTATCAATAAACATGCTAATAATCTGGTCATCGAATTGAGTCATATTTCAAAAGAAAAAATAAACGACACTTGGGCAGCGATTGAACGGTTGATTAAAGAAAATGATTTATCCCCACGGAAAGGTTAATCAGAGAGAAGCGATAAACGCTTTTGCGAAATCACGACATTGCTCGAGCTCAGTTCGATTCGGAACAAAATGAATTTTTAACCCCGGAAGCGTAATGTTCATTTTTAATCCTTTCAATCTATCTTCAAGTAGATGTATTGCTTCACCGCTCCAACCGAATGACCCGAAAACAGCAACCGGTTTCCCTCGAACGGCAACAGTAGGAAGTAATGAGATGATATCCCAAATAGGTTTAACAGCATCACCCATAAAAGTAGGAGAACCAAATAAGAAACCATCAGCGGATTCTAATTCGTTCCGGAGCAACTCTACCTCCGCTTCTTTAGCATTGATAAGTTTTGCTTCGATAGTTCCAGATTGATTTATTTCCGCAGCAATTACCTCTGCCATGTTGCGGGTATTTCCATACGCAGAAACATAGAAAATCGCTATCCTCTTTTTCGCCGATGGGGGCACTTCTTTTGTCCAATCGGTATATAATTGGATATATTTCTCGGGGTTGCTTCTCAGTATCGGTCCGTGACTTGGACAAATCATTGTTATATCTAACCCAGCGATTTTCGAAATTCCCGCAGCTATTTTCGGTTTAAAAGGACGCATGATATGGTCGTAATAATATTTGAAATCGTCATCAAAATTAGCTACGGTATCGTTGAAAAGCCGTTCATCGCAGAAATGACAGCCGAATCCATCACAGGAGAATAAGATGGCATCTTCTACGAGATAGGTAAACATTGTATCAGGCCAATGCCAATAAGGAACAGATATAAACCTCAGTTTCTTTTGTCCTAAATCAAGGATACTTTGATCTGTTACTGGAAGAGAATGGAAATCGCGATTAACAATTTTCTTTAGGAAATTCGCTGCGGTTTTCGTTGAAACCACCTGCACGTTCGGCGCTAATTCCAATAATTGAGATAGCGCACCGGTATGGTCCATTTCGGTATGATTAACGATAATATAGTCTAGCTTTGATAACTCAATAATCGATGTTATGTTATCAATTAAAGTATCGGTAAATTTCGCATGCACTAATTCGATTAACGCTACTTTTTCATCTAGTATTAAATAGGAATTATACGTTGTTCCATGCGGGGTATAGAGAACAACATCAAACCAGCGCAATTCTGGATTAAATGCGCCTACCCAATAAAGATTTGATTGAATCTGAATTGGTTGTACCATATTCAATTACCTTTCGTTAGAACCATTCGTTTAATGTAATGTTCTTTTGTATATTTATTAATCTTATGTTATCTATGCTGAAATATTGGTTTCGACCATATTCTATTATTCTATTGTCTCAGGATAATTTCATCAAAAAAAATTAATTCGGGCGGTCTCCCCACCGGGTTAATACTAACGATTTGGACAACATTATGTTGCGTATTCGGAACCACGGCAAACTGCACTTGGCGCCATTGGTTCGGGTTCCATTTTCCCGGTTGCAATATTGCGTTTCCGCTTTCAATCACCTTATTATATGCGTTATCATTGCTATAGAGATAAAGATATACTTTCTGCGTTTGGTTAAACGAGGTCGCTCCGCTATATACCCAAACTGAAACAAAAGTAGTCGTTATACTTGACAGACTGATAAATTGACTCAACTTCGCTTTTTCGCTGGCAGTCTGTGTCCCGAAAAGAACGCCAGTATGTCCATACCAACTGCCGAGTTGACTCCATATTCCGGTTCCAACACCATCGCCATATATTTCTAATAGCCAGCCGGAAGTTCCATTGTCAAAACTACTGTTTGCTAACGATACGGTCGAATGCGAAATCACCTCACCGCTAGCAACCCAGATTTCATCTATATATAATCCACAGGTTATTCCACTTACACTAGGATTAATGCCCACTGCTTGCACCGCTAAAACGGTATTCTGCACATAAAATGAAATGGTTACAAAACGCCATACACTCGCTTGACCGAATCCACCGTTTCCTGACGCAATAACTTGATTCCCTGTAGCTACGACTGTTGTGCTGTTATCAAGCTCTTGAAGATATAAATATACTTTCTGCTGTTTGGAAACATCGGCGATATCAGTAGCGAATTTCGCTCGTGCGGTATACCAACCGGAGGTGGTTACAGTAAATATCTGCGTTAATTTCGCTTTTTGTCCCGGCGTTTGCGTTATCTTAAGTAAACCACCGGTTTGCCCCCCGAAACTATTTAGCCAACTCAATGTTCCCGGACTAATCGCATCGCCATATTTCTCGAAATACCACCGAGTAGTATCACTACTTGAAGTAAACGAACCATATTGGTTGACATACGTTATGGGAACAGCACGAACCGTGGTTGCTACGGTAGTATAAATATAATCACCAAATGAATTCCCGTTATTGTTTGCGGCGTTCCCTGCAGCATAAAAGAGAACGGTCGTAGTCGTATCATTCGGTGCTTGCCAATGAAATGACCATACTGCGCCACTGCTTGTTCCCGCAAACGTTCCCGGAGCGGTATGTTTCAGGAATATACCTGAGGATAACTGCGTGTTTACGGTATCAGCAACCAGAATCGTTCCAGCGGTTGATTTCAACTCGAAACCCCACCGAGTTTGACCACTCTGCAGAATACGCAGATTTATCGGATAAACACCATTTCCTACATAACTACTCGGTACATTTTCAAAGCGGAATATGCCACCGCCCGAATTTAACGGATATGAAGTATGGCATTGGCGACAGTCCATCTCCCCTGGAGCACCGGTTCGATAATCCGGCGGTCCGCTAGAAAAACCGTAACCCCATACGGGAATAGAGATCAACAGAAAGAAGACTAATAGGTTATTTATCATACTAATAGATTCTCATGTTAGAATTTCTTAAACTTTTCTTTTTTCGCACCACATAACGGACAGACGTCAACTTCTTTTCCGGAAGCGGTATAACCACAGACGGAACAAATATAGATATCTCCGACAGCTGCATCTTCGTTTCGGTCAATTGCTTGTTTTGCTTCTCGATACATAATCGCATGCACTTTTTCCGCTTCTAATGCCCAGGTTGTTGACCGAACCGCTCCTTTTTCTTCCTGCAATTTCGCTACCGCTTGATATGCCGGATACATTTCCTCAACCTCAAACGTCTCCCCAGATATCGCTTCCTGCAAATTTACTGATGAATCTCCTATACCTTTCAACTCTTTCAAATGATTGGTGGCATGGACTTGTTCTGCAAATGCAATTGCGCGAAACAATCGCGCCAAATTTGGTCGACCAGCATGTTCCGCTATGTCAGCAAAAATTAAATAGCGCATATGCGCTTGGCTTTCCCCTGCAAAAGCAGAGTGAAGATTATTCTCCGTCATTTTTCGCATAGCTCGTATACTCCTTTCTTAAGGTTAAACTGTATTGATTATATCCTATTATACCTTAATAAAATGGAACTATCAAGAAAAATCGGACTAATTTTATCTTTTTTAATGGAGTTACCTATTTGCGATATTCCTATATGTCTCCTGCATATGTATAGCTACATAAGACAATGTTTTGATATACTTAAGTAACAAAATACGACATTTTAAAAGCCGATTTCGATATAGCTTAATGTTTATAGGTATGACAATTATGTTATAAAGTTATCAATAAAATAAAGGAGAGATAGATATATGCTACGGCAAAATATTTTACAATCATTGGTTACTCAGACCGAGTCAAAAATTATTTTATTAGTTGTTGACGGAATAGGTGGAATTCCAATCGTTGATGGGAAAACTGAAGTTGAAGCGGCATATACGCCAAATTTAGATAAGTTGGCAAAAGAATCGGTTTGTGGAGTAGCTGATCCGATAGCTCCTGGTATAACCCCGGGCAGTGGTCCAGCTCATTTATCCCTATTTGGATATGATCCTATAACATACCAAATTGGGCGTGGGGTTCTCTCCGCTTTAGGAATCGGATTTGAATTAATGGACGGTGATGTAGCCACGCGAGGAAATTTCTGTTCGTTAGATGCAGAGGGTATAATTACTGACCGTCGTGCAGGCCGCATTCCAACCGAAACATGCGCAACTCTTTGTCGAAAGATACAGACTGCGATTCCGGAAATAGACGGAGTACAAATTTTTGTTCTACCCGAAATGGAATATCGGTTTGTCGTGATATTCCGTGGGAAAGGACTTTCCGGCGAAATAGCAGATACCGACCCGCAAAATATCGGTGTAAAACCCAAACCAGCTGTGGCGTCAGCCCCAGAAGCAGAACGAACCGCTACTATGGTCAATCAGTTTATTCATTATGCAACGGAAATATTGAAAAATGAACATCCTGCCAACGGCATACTCCTTCGCGGATTCGCATCAAAACCGCAAATTCCAAGCATGTCAGAATTATATCAATTGAATGCAGCAGCTATTGCAACTTATCCGATGTATCGTGGATTAGCGAAATTAGTTGGAATGACCGTGATACCAACCGGCGAAACTATGCAAGATGAATTAAAAACATTGCAAGAGAATTATTCCCGATACAACTTTTTCTATTTCCATGTCAAAAAAACCGATTCTTATGGAGAAGATGGAAATTATACAAACAAAATAAAAGTCATTGAAGATATGGATAAATACCTTATACCGGAAATTGTAGCATTACGTCCCGATGTACTAGCAATTACTGGCGACCATTCAACACCCGCATCGCTGAAATCGCATTCGTGGCATCCCGTTCCATTTCTACTCCATGCGAAAACTGCTCGGATAGATCGCGTTCAATCTTTTAGCGAAATAGAATTTTCGACTCTTGGTGGATTAGGCAGAATTAATTCAATGGAAGTTATGCCATTATTGTTAGCGCATGCATTAAAACTGAAAAAATTCGGCGCGTAATACCTAAACCATTACGAATGCGGATAAAGGACATCGTCATAAAATTGGTGCCACAATTTCTTTTCCGGTCGCATCATTTCTCTTTTCTGGAGTTAACAGAATAGGATGGTGTTCCGCACGTATGGGTAACTAAAAGATGATAGGATATGTTTCATTAAGTTTTCGGATGATTTTATCAACATTTTTTTCTCTTCCGTTGGACACTTATCCGGATGTTATTTTTTCATAAGTTGACGAGAAGCAGATTTTATCTCAGACAAACTTACACATTCACCTTATTCCAAGATTTACCAAGCATTGTTGAGATTTACCGAATCGAACATTTAACAAATACTTTAACAAAAAACTCCGTTTATCACCGAAAACTTCCGCTGACAGTTTCACAACTAAGCCTAACCGGTTTGCAACCACAGATAAAGTTCAACTGTGATTTGATTATGGTATCTATTTTCAGGTAAAATATATATATAACTATCAGATTCATCAAATATGTCCACTCGAGTGCCCGTTGAATACTTGATAAAAAGGAGATTATTGTTGTCATGGAAGTTAAAATTTTAAAGATTGAAAACCTAGGAGAATGTAAAAAATCGATACAGATAGAAATTCCAGGGGAAGAACTAACCCCAAAGATTGAGTCGGTATATAAAGAAGTGGCTAAATCTGTTCAAGTTCCGGGATTTCGAGTTGGGCACGTTCCCCGAAAAATACTGGAAACTCGGTTTGGAAAACGCATTCGTCAGCAAGCAGTTGAAGAGCTAATACCAACCGCTGTTGAGCAAGCGATTAAAGATGCAAATTTATCTTTAATTAGTTCACCAACGGTAACCGAAATACAAGATAGTCCGAATAATCCAGTGCAGATAACTATTCTCGTTGAAGTTAGACCGGAATTTGAAGTGACTAACTATAAAGGGTTGACTGTAAAAAAAGAAGTAGTGGTAGTTACTGAAGAAGAAGTGGATAAAGTTTTATCACAGTTGCAGGAGCAACACGCAGAATTCATTCCGGTTATCGATCGCAATGCGCAACCTGGCGATTTTCTGATCATCGATTTTGAAGGGACTATTGATAAGAAGAAGTTCAACGGGAGCAGTGCCAAAGGATATTTTTTTGAGCTGGGAAAACAAGAAGTGTTTCCCGAATTCGAATCGGTTTTAGTTAATCAGCCGGCAGGAACGGTAACCACGGCGACGGTAACCTATCCGACAGACCATCATAACCAAGCACTCGCGGGTAAAACCGCAGTGTTTACTATTACCCTCCGTGAGATCAAGCGAAAACAATTACCGCCACTTGATGATGAATTTGCGAAAGATGTAGGTAACTATAATAGTTTAGCAGAGTTAAAAGAGAAAATCGAACTCGATTTAAAAAATAAAAAAGAAGCGGAACAACTGCATAAAATGAAACAACAGATAATTGACCAGTTAGTCCAATCAGTTTCGATGGAGCTACCAGCTTCTATGGTTGACCGATATAGCAAATATCTGCTAGGTCGACAATCGTTACGATTGCGTCAAGCAGGGTTAAGTTACGAATCGTTAGGAACGACTGTTGAAAAAGCTAAAGAAGAAAGCATCGAAATAGCTAAAAAACAGGTCAAGGCATCATTCATTCTTGAAGCGATAGCTGACCTTGAAAAGATAACAGTCAGCGATGAAGAAATTGAAGCGGAAATTAACCATATTGCCAACTACAACCAAATCGAACCAGCTAAATATAAAGAATATCTAATCAATGAAAAACGGATTGACGGGTTGCGTGACCAACTTCGCGAAGACAAGGTTCTGCAATTTCTCATTGACCATGCTCAGGTTGAACTAGCTGGGTCGAGGATAGTTTTACCGAAGTAGGCGAATGGATATATGAAAGAACAACGATAGAATATGAGATCACCTTAGAGAAATCACATTACATTTATTAAAAACAATGAATTAGGGATTTGGGATTTTTTTGCAAGGAGAAACCTATGGCATTAGTTCCCATTGTAGTTGAACAATCTACGCGGGGAGAACGAGCGTATGATATTTATTCCCGTTTATTAAAAGAGCGGATTATTTTTATTGGTACGCCGATTGACGATGAAGTAGCAAATTTGGTTATCGCCCAATTACTTTTTCTTGAATCGGAAGACCCGGAGAAAGATATTAATATCTATATCAATAGTCCTGGTGGTTCAGTTACCGCTGGACTAGCAATCTACGATACGATGCAGTTTGTGAAACCTCAAATTTCTACCACCTGTATGGGACAAGCAGCGTCAATGGCAGCATTACTCCTTGCGGCTGGAACTAAAGGGAAACGGTTTTCTTTACCGCATGCCCGAGTGTTAATTCATCAACCGATGGGTGGTGTTCAAGGACAAGCTACTGATATCGATATTCAGACGAAAGAAATTTTACGGATTCGCGAGCGAGTAAATGAAATTCTGGTTAAACATACAGGACAACCGCTTGAAAAGATTCAAAAAGATACTGACCGTGATTTCTTTATGTCGGCATTACAAGCGAAAGAATATGGAATAATTGATGACGTAATTGAAAAAAGAAAATAAAGTTCTCTAACTATCTCCAAGATTGCAAAATCGATTTAAGTTTAATAGGGTATGAATAATTCTCATCAAGCAAAATGTTCTTTTTGCGGTAGACCACAGGATAAGGTGCGTCGTCTCATTGCAGGTGGAACTCAACCATATGTCCCAAATGTATTCATCTGTGATGAATGTATTCTTGCCTGTACGACGATATTAAGTAAAACCGGCGATTTTGAATTTCAGCTCGACCAGGCTATTGTTTCTTCTGATAAGAAAACACTATCGATATCGCCAGAAACTTTTCCGGTTCCCAAACCGATGGAAATTAAAGCGGTGCTAGATGAATATGTTATTGGGCAGGAGCGAGCGAAAAAAGCGATGGCGGTTGCTGTGTATAACCACTACAATCGTATTCAACAGAAAAATAATGCTGACGGTATAGAGATTCAGAAAAGTAATATCCTCCTTATTGGACCCACAGGTAGCGGTAAAACTTTGTTAGCGCAAACGTTAGCTCGAATTCTTCATGTTCCGTTTACGATAGCAGATGCCACTACCTTAACTGAAGCGGGATATGTTGGTGAAGATGTCGAGAATATTCTTCTGCGCCTATTGCAAGTAGCCAATTACGATGTCGCAAAAGCGGAAAAAGGGATTGTCTATATTGATGAAATTGATAAGATAGCTAAAAAGACGGAGAATGTCTCGATAACCCGCGATGTCTCGGGTGAAGGGGTTCAACAAGCGTTATTGAAAATTATCGAAGGAACGATTGCGAATGTTCCACCGCAAGGTGGACGTAAGCATCCGCAACAGGAATACATCCGAATGAATACCGCTGATATTTTATTTATTTGCGGCGGCGCGTTTGTAGGATTAGATAAAATTATTGAAGCACGATTGAATACCAGCCGCATCGGATTTGTTGCACCAGTTAAACCAAAACAAGAGAAAAAAATGGGTGAACTATTGTCTGCGGTTCAGCCGGAAGATTTATTGAAATTCGGGTTAATACCGGAATTTATCGGCAGATTACCGGTAGTAACGGTAGTGCATGAGTTAAATGAAGATGATCTAGTAAAAGTTTTAACCTATCCTAAAAACTCATTAATCAAACAATATACCAAAATATTTGAGCTGGAAAATGTGAAGCTTACCTTTACCGAAGATGCATTGCATGCAACCGCAAAAGAAGCGATTAAACGCGGATCAGGAGCACGTGGGTTACGGGCGATTCTAGAAGAAGTTATGTTAGATATAATGTTCGAACTACCTTCCCGCGAAGATATTAAGGAATGTATTATTACCGAAGAGGTTGTTCGGAAGAAAAAATCACCGATTCTAGTTTTCCATCCTACTCGAACTAGCTCCGCCGAACTAGCGTAATAGGTTACGCTCCTATTTCCTCAATAGTTATTCCTCTCTTCTTAAAAACGGTTTTGTATCTTTACGAAAATAAAAGTATATGATACGATATTCTATATATAATCATCTTACGTCAGTAAGTTGTAGGCTTAAAGCAATACCATATAATATCGAGAATAGAACATTACCCGCAGCCACGCTCTTGTCAATATTTGGTATAATCTTTAAAGAAGGAGAGACGTAACCAAATTGAGTATAAGCCGTTCGAAACCCCAAATAGCTACCTTAGCGAAAAAATACGGTACGCCATTGTTTGTTATTAACCGTTCGCGTTTGCGCAAAGAAGTGAATCGATTTCGAATGTTGCTCCCCCGGGTTCAACCCTATTATGCCGTAAAAGCAAATTCGCATCCGGAAATCATCCGGTTTTTTGCTCGAGCAAACCTTGGCTTTGATGTCGCTTCGCAGGCGGAAATGGAATCGGTTCTTGCTGCGGGAGTTTCCCCTACTCGATTGATTTTCGCTAATACCGTCAAACGACCGGAAGCGTTAATCTATGCGAAATCAAAAGGAATTACTCTAATGACGTTCGATTCGGAATATGAATTATTAAAAATCGCGCAATATTGTCCTGGAGCGAAAGTGTTAGTGCGGATTAAGGTTCCGAACGTTGGTTCTATTGTCGAACTATCAGTTAAATTCGGCGTTGAACCTGCGGATGCGATTCCGCTATTAATTAAAGCGCATAAACTGGGGTTGAAACCGACAGGGGTAAGTTTCCATGTTGGCTCGCAATGTACTCACATTGAAAATTATATTGAAGCATTTGAAATGAGCTCGATTATTATCCGAGATGCACGACTGAAACAGATTCCCTTAGAAATTGTGGATATCGGCGGCGGATTTCCGATTCGACACTTTGATAACGAGAAAGATTTATTTAACCAAATGGCGCCACGGTTGAATAAAGAATTAGATCGACTTTTTGATTCGTCGGTGCAAATCATTGCGGAACCCGGCAGGATTTTAGTCGGTTCTTCCGGAACGCTGATTATGCGAGTTATCGGGAAATCGATTCGCGCGAATAAACATTGGTATTATTTAGATGATGGCGTATACGGCGCATTATCGGGTATCGTGTATGACCATTGTAAATATCAATATAAAGTGTTACGACGGGGGCATCCGCAAATTTCAACGCTCGCCGGACCGACCTGTGATTCGTTTGATATTATTTCTCTAAGTGAAGATTTACCGGAACTAGAGTTTAATGATATTGTCTATGTTGAGAATATCGGCGCCTATTCTATAGCTAGCGCTACTGAATTTAATAGTATCCCGAAAGCAAAAGTAATCGTCGTAGATTAAAACAAACGGATGGATGACAGAACGTCCTTTCGTTTTTAAGTTATTTTTATTAGGAGGTAGAACCAATGAAACGAGACCATCGGTTACGTGAAGATTTATCGGAGTTACCGGATTGGCTTAGAGAAAAAAAATGCCCGAGAAAGAAGATATATCTTTCTGGAAAACGGATTATGCCAAAAGGGATAACCGGAAAAGAGAAATTGAATAGGTTAATTGATGAAACTTTTCTCGCGTATAACGCGGCACGACTTCGTGAGGGATGCAGACTTTTCGTTGAGAAAATGTTAGAACCGGACGTAACGATTGGGATGAGTTTAGCCGGTGCATTAACCCCAGCTGGGCTCGGGTGTAGTTGTATTATTCCGTTGATTAAAGCGGGTTTTGTTGACTGGATTGTTTCGACAGGCGCAAATATGTATCACGATCTCCATTTTGCATTTAATCTACCATTACATGTCGGCTCGCATTTGGTTGATGATGCCGATCTGCGGAAAAATGATGTAGTTCGGATTTATGATGTTCTCCTAGGATATACTGATTGTTTGATGCAAACGGATGAAATTCTCCGTTCGATTCTGGTTCAACCGGAGTTTCAAAAAGAAATGGGTACCGCAGAGTTTTATTATTTGCTCGGACGATATGCAGCGGAATGGGAACGGAAAAGTGGGAATAATGATGTTTCTGTTTTAGCGGCCGCATATCGCGCTGGTGTGCCGATATATACGAGTTCACCGGGCGATTCGACCATTGGAATGAATATCGCGGGTGTCGAATTACAAGGGAATAAACTCCGAATTAATCCGTCAATAGATGTTAATGAAACGACCTCGTTTGTTTTAGAAGCGAAACGGTCAGGTGGCAAGTCTGGGGTTGTCCTTATTGGCGGGGGGAGCCCGAAAAATTTTATGTTGCAAACTGAACCGCAAATCCAGGAAGTTCTCCGGATTAAAGAAGTCGGTCAGGACTACTTTTTTCAAATCACTGATGCTCGTCCTGACACCGGCGGATTATCCGGAGCGACTCCGCATGAAGCGGTTTCGTGGGGCAAAGTTGATCCGAACCGATTACCTGATGCAGTAGTTTGTTATCTCGATGCAACCGTTGCCTTGCCCATCTTTACTTACTATGCATTAGCGAACCATAAAAAACGGCCGTTACGAAAACTCTATTTTAAACGGCAGGATTATATGCGGAAATTGGTGCGCGAATATTTTGCGCATAATAAACAGTTAGGCCGTGAAATTATTGAACAAGCAAAAAATATTTGGGGTATCTGAGTTAGCGATAAGAAGTCAAATGTCATCAGTGGCAGAAACGATATAGCTAACCTCTAGCTTCTCTTTATGCACAATATTGTTTCGTTGATACAATGTAAGAATTACGAGCGGCAGAACGTGCTACGTGCGGTGCAAGAAAGTATTGAAGAACTTGGTGGAATAGGTGATATCATTCAAAAAGATACGCGCGTGTTCTTAAAATTAAATCTTCTCCGTGCTGCAAGACCGGAAGAAGCCGTTACTACCCATCCATCGTTTGTTTATGCGTTAGCAAAGACATTGAAAGACTATGGCGCCAAGGTTGTTATTGGCGATAGTCCGAATGCAGGTGTCCCGTATCGAGAATCGGCGTTGAAACAGGTATATTCCAAATGTGGTATACTCGATGTAGCTAACGAAATTGGGGCAGAGTTAAATTATGATACGAGCATCGTTGCAGTGTCATATAAAGATGGTAAACTTATCAAGCAGTTTAATGCAATGAAACCAGCGCTTGATGCTGATGTTCTGATTTCCGTTGCAAAAGGGAAAACCCACGGATTTACGTATATCACCGGGGCGGTGAAAAATATGTTCGGTCTTATTCCCGGATTCGAAAAAGCCGGATACCATGCGAAACTGCAATCGCTCGATCGATTTGCTACTATGCTAGTTGATATCTGCGACTGTGTTAAACCGCAACTCGCATTTCTAGACGCAATAACGTGTATGGAAGGGGATGGACCTGGTTCCGGCGACCCGAAAGAAGTTGGGGTAATTATCGCTTCGCGAAACCCGCATGCGGTTGATGCAGTATTCTGTGATGTTATTGGTATAGATTGTCGGAGGTTACCTACGATTCAAGAAGCAATATCCCGCAATTTATTAAATTTGGATACCGTCGAACTCCATGGGGTTTCACTCTCCGAAGTTAAGGTAACGAATTTCAAAATGCCAAAAACAGTCGGAGCAGGTGATGGATTAATTCTTTCCGGTGTAATTCAACGGATGGTTAAACCATTATTTAAAACTGCGTTTTCAGTGAAACCGGTTATTGTAAAAAAAGTATGTATAGGCTGCGGTATATGCGAACAAGGTTGTCCGGTTAATGCTATTACCTTAGTTGAGGGTAAAGCGGTAATTGATTATGATAAATGTATCCGCTGCTATTGCTGCCATGAATTTTGCCCCCATCGTAGTATCGAACTGCGAAAATCAATGCTCTATAAAATCTCTAGCAAAGTTTTACAATAACTATATTCAATCCAGATCGTAATCACAGCTTGGTCGTAAATCCGTCAAATACACCATTTACGTATCACAATTTGAAATAACAGTTATGGCACTCACGAAAAAAATTGGGCACGGAATTAAACTTATTGCTGCGAAAACAATGCGGAAACGGATTCCGTTAATTGTGAACTGGGCGATTACCGGTAAATGCAATCTGCGGTGTATCCATTGTTATGGTGCATATGGAATAACCCAGAAAGATGAGTTGACTACTGACCAGGTATTTACAATCATAGATGAATTGAAATCGATCGGAACCCGTCGAATAACGATTGAAGGTGGCGAACCGTTAATGCGGAAAGATATCGGCGATATCATTGACTATATCCATCAAAAGGGAATAGAACAGAGTTTATGTACCAATGGAGTATTACTCGAACGGAAGATTGACCAAGTTAAAGGGAAAGTTGATATCGTTATATTAAGCATCGACGGAGCGGAACAAACACATGATTATATCCGTGGACGAGGAAATTTCAAACAGGTTCTCCATGCAATTGATGTCACTAAAAATGCTGGGCTTCGAACCTTAATCTTCTATACTTTGATGGATGAGAACTTAAACGATCTAGATGAAGTAATAGAACTAGTTAAACAGTTAGGAATTTTTATTGCGTTTAATATTGCCGTAGCGAAAATAACCAGTGATGGAAAACGAATTTCGCTTCCCAAAGAATCGGAACAAAAATATCGCGAAGCAATTCGTAACATTCTTGAATATAAGAAAAAAGGATATCCAATTTTTTATTCTGATAAAAATTTTTTGCAAGCGCTCCATTGGAAAAGTTACACCAAAGAAAGGTTGTATCCAGAAGATTTACCGAAATATAAAAGTGAACCGTTAATTCCATGCTATGCTGGAAAATATTTCGCCTATATCGAGTGTAACGGTGATGTTTATCCCTGCTATCAACTGGTTGGAACGATGCCGGTTAAAAATGCGGTTAAAGACGGATTTAAATCTGCGTTCGACCATTTAGCGAAGGTAGATTACTGCTTGCATTGTTATAATATTACGATTAGCGAATTGAATCTCCAGTCTGGACTTGATTTCCAATCGGTTGTTCAGGTTTTACAAAATTATTTGAAAAAATGATTCTGTTCATCTGCGAAATCCTGGTGTAATCCGTTTAATGAGTGGTTTATGAAACGAACTAAGATTGTTTGCACTATCGGCCCTGCATCTGAGAAACGAGATATTCTCCGTCAGATGATTCAATCTGGTATGAATGTCGCTCGATTGAATTTCTCGCACGGAACTCAAGCGGAGCATTTATCTCGGTTACAGAGTATCCGTCAGATTGCTCAAGAACTCGATATACCGATACCGATCATCGCTGACCTTTGCGGGCCGAAACTTCGTATTGGGAAGATTCATACACCAGTTGAACTTAACTCTGGCGCCAGTTTTATTTTAACCTCTGAACGAATCGAAGGTGACAGAAATCGGGTTAGCATTTCGTACCCTACCCTCCCGGAATATATCCACATTAACGATCGAATTCTTCTTGACGATGGGAATATTGAACTAGAAGTTACGAAGGTTACCAAAACTGAAATTCATTGTAAGGTTATTCACGGTGGGATACTTTCATCCAATAAAGGTTTATCAGTTGTTAGTGATACCATATCCATTCCTGCGATAACTGAGAAAGATAAATCGGATTTATCCTTCGCTATCCAGCATCAAGTTGATTATATCGCTTTATCATTTGTTCAATCTATTGAAGATATTAAGCAATTAAAAGATTTGATTCTTGCACAAAATGCTGATGTTCCGATCATCGCAAAAATTGAGAAGCCGAACGCGGTGAAAAATATAGATAGTATCCTGGAGATAGCTGATGGGATTATGGTTGCTCGAGGCGATTTAGGTATCGAGATGCCATTTCAAGAAGTACCGATAATCCAGAAAACAATAATTCAAAAATGTAATATGCGAGCAAAACCGGTTATCACCGCAACGCAGATGCTCGAATCCATGGTGCATAAACCGCGACCTACCCGAGCGGAAGTGACGGATATCGCTAATGCTATCCTTGATGGAACTGATGCAGTAATGTTATCTGGGGAAACTGCAGTCGGAGAATATCCAGTAGAATGCGTGCGAACAATGGCGGAAATCGCTCAACGAACCGAAAAATCATTAACTACCATAATGCCGGATATAGCCGAATGCCAGGGAATGAGTTTAGCTGAAAAATTGAAGAATCAAAGAACGGGACAACTCGAATATAAAAAAGTTGAATGGGAAGTAGCCGAATCGGTTAGCTCTGCGGTATTTAATCTAGCGAACCAGTTACAGGCGGCTGCGATAGTTACGCCAACCGAATCCGGAAGTACCGCACGGTTAATCGCTCGATTCCGACCGACCTGTCCAATTATCGCGCTCACGCCGAATCGGAAAACTTTATATCGGTTAGGATTAGTTTGGGGAGTCAACGCGTATTTCTGCGAGAATCTACCGGATACCGATGCTGTGTTCGCGAAAGCAGAACAGTTAGTCCAGTCGTTAGGATTAGCGAAATCGGGTAATACCATTATCATCACCGCTGGAATTCCACTTCGTAAACCGGGAACGACCAACCTAATACGTATACTTACCGTGTAATTACTCAAGAAGAAATAACGAAATTCCAAAATTCTTCTCCGTTCAGTCGGTAACGGTATGGTTATCCATTCTGGTTTTAGGGTGAACTTCTTTTTCAAAAACCGCAATGTTTAATGTTTGAGCATTATCGGCAGAGATATTCTTTTAGTATTTCAAGGTAAAAGAATATCGCTATGAACTGAGTTTACAAGCATACGCGTAACGTGATAAGATTTTTAATGCTTTAACGGAACAAACCTAAGAACTGATATACCACTTAAGTATTCGTTTACCGAATAAGGATTGATTATTCAGTTCTTGCGTTATCGAGAAAGGAGAGGCCAACTTTTGCTAAAACATTTATCTGACAATATTCAACGAGCATTAGCTATCATTGAACGTGGTGCGGTAGAAATTATTCCCAAAGAAGATTTAATCCGCAAACTTGAGAAATCCGAGAAAACAGGAAAACCGCTTAATATTAAGCTTGGCGCTGATCCATCTGCACCCGACCTACATCTCGGCCATACGGTACCGTTACGGAAACTACGGCAATTTCAGGACTTAGGGCATCAGGTAACCTTTATCATTGGCGATTTCACGGCAATGATTGGCGACCCGACCGGAAAATCCGAAACTCGCAAACCGTTATCTCGAGAGCAAATCGCAATCAATGCAAAAACTTATCAAGACCAGGTGTTTAAAATCCTTGACCCGAAAAAAACGAACGTAGTATATAACAGCGAATGGTTATCCCCATTACATTTTGAAGATGTTATCGCGATTGCCGCTAAATATACGGTTGCCCGAATGCTTGAACGGGACGATTTCGAAAAACGATATAGAAACGGAGATGCAATTTCAATTCATGAATTTTTATATCCGTTAATGCAAGGATATGATTCAGTTGCCATTCAAGCCGATATTGAAATCGGCGGAACTGACCAGAAGTTCAACCTGCTCGTTGGTCGGGATTTGCAGCGAGAATATGGACAAGAACCGCAAGTTATTTTAACTCTGCCGTTAATTGAAGGAACCGATGGAGTTCAGAAGATGAGCAAAAGTTTGGGGAATTATATTGGAATTAGTGAACCACCACAAGAAATGTTCGGGAAACTTATGAGCATTCCGGATAATTTAATGCTGAAATACTATGAATTATTAACCGATGTTCCGAAATCGGAATTAACTAAAATCGAATCTGGTTTGAAAGACGGTTCTCTCCATCCACGACAGGTTAAGGCAGAGTTAGCAAAGATAATAGTTACATTTTTCTATGATAGAACAACGGCAGAAGTTGCCGCAGAAGAGTTTGACCGAATTTTTCGGGATAAACAGACGCCAGAACAAGTTCCGGTTGTAACTATTTTTTGTGAACAGGAGAAAATTTGGATTATTAAAGCTTTAGCGCAAGCAAGTATCGCAAAAAGTAATAGTGATGCCAGGCGGTTAATCCAACAGAATGCGGTCGAACTTGACGGGTTGAAAGTAACCGATGTTAATCTTGAACTTATGGTAGGGAAAACCTATCTATTCCACGTTGGACGGAAGTTCTATCGTCTCGAACTCAAATTGAAACAAGAAGCATAGCAAGGGAAAAAGGTACTTTAAAATTCAAATATATCGTTGTGTGATATAGTCATTAAACCCATTATGTATTATTTCTATAGGGTTAAAGATTCATCTGAGATTAGATTCACTTAGCTATCCTTTATTTTTCCTGAGTTATATGTTTGGTAACATCTTAAGAAAAATACTCCCGAGTAAACAAGAACGCGATATTAAAATGCTCGAACCAATCGTTGAGCAAATCAATGAGTTGGAGCAAAGTATCGCAGCGCTATCTGACGAAGCGCTCCGTCGGAAAACCGATGAATTCAAACACCGACTTGCTGACGGAGAAACGCTTGATGATATTCTGCCGGAAGCGTTTGCGGTCGTTCGAGAAACAGCAAAACGAACCATTAAACTTCGGCATTTTGATGTCCAGCTTATGGGTGGAATTGTTCTTCATCAGGGGAAAATTGCTGAAATGGCTACCGGTGAAGGGAAAACGTTAGTAGCTACACTACCGTTATATTTAAATGCATTAGAAGGGAAAGGATGTCATCTGGTAACCGTTAACGACTATTTAGCACGTCGTGACGCTGAATGGATGGGACCAATATATCATTTTCTTGGATTGAAGGTAGGTGTGGTTAACCATGATAAATCGTTCTTATACTCACCGAATCCAAAGGGGAGAACGACTCAGCTCGGGTCTGGCGAAGAACTGCAGGTGGTTCCACGGAAAGAAGCGTATCTAGCGGATATAACGTATGGAACAAATACCGAGTTTGGATTCGATTATCTCCGAGATAATATGGCAATTCGGCTTGAGGATTTAGTGCAACGTGAATATAACTATGTTATTGTTGACGAGGTTGATAGTATCTTGATTGACGAAGCACGAACGCCGTTGATTATTTCCGGTCCGGTAGAACATTCGACGCATAAATTTGATGAAATGAAACCGCTGGTTGAACGGTTGGTTAGGAATCAGACACTTTTGGTTAACCGACTGTTATCCGAAGCGGAAAAACTGTTAGAAGAAGGCAAAGAATACGAAGCAGGAATAAAATTTCTTCAGGTACGTCGAGGTGCGCCGAAACATAAACGGTTGATGAAACTTGAAAAGGAAAAAGGGGTACTTCGTCACATTGAACGAGTTGAATTAGATTACACGCGGGATAAAAAACTCCATGAATTGGATGAAGAATTATTTTTCAGTATAGATGAAAAGACCCATGTGGTTGATTTGACTGAAAAAGGAAGAACCGCGTTATCGCCGCACGACCCAGATTTCTTCGTCTTACCAGATATCGAAGAACAACGGCGGAAAATCGATGCGGAAGAAGGGTTATCCGAGTTAGAGAAATTGGCTAAAAAACAGGCGATTGAACAAGCGTTCATTGAAAAAAGCGAACGGTTGCAGAATATTAGTCAGTTGCTCAAAGCGTATTCCCTCTATGAAAAAGATGTAGAATATGTTGTTGCAGATGGCAAAGTGGTTATTGTCGATGAGTTTACTGGGCGATTGATGCCCGGACGGCGGTTCAGTGACGGATTACACGAAGCGTTAGAAGCGAAAGAAGGTGTGCGCATTGAACGGGAAACACAAACGCTCGCAACGATAACGATTCAAAACTATTTTCGAATGTATCAGAAAGTTGCGGGTATGACTGGAACGGCAGTAACCAGTGCTGGTGAGTTTTGGGATGTATATAAACTTGATGTGGTGAGTATTCCGACGAACGAACCGGTACGTCGGATTGATTATGACGATGCGGTATATAAGACCAAACGAGAAAAATATAATGCGGTTATCGATGAAATTGAGCGATACCATAAAGCTGGTCAGCCGGTTCTGGTTGGAACGATATCTGTTGAAGTATCCGAAACCATCGGGCGAATGTTAAGCCGAAAAGGGATAAAAAATTATTCTATCCTGAATGCGAAATATCACGAAAAAGAAGCGGAAATTATCGCTAAAGCTGGTCAAGCTGGAGCGATTACCATTGCAACCAATATGGCTGGACGGGGAACGGATATCAAACTTGGTTCTGGAGTCGTTAAATGCCCATCTACTTGCTGTATCTTATGTGAACATGAAGCAGAACAAGGCTGTGCAACCTGTCCGGATAAGAAAGAACGGAAACTGGTTGAATGTTTAGAAGACGTACCTTGCGGACTACATATTATCGGGACAGAACGGCATGAAGCCATGCGGATTGATAGACAGCTTCGTGGTCGGTCAGGTCGGCAAGGTGATCCTGGGTCGAGTAAGTTCTATCTCTCGCTCGAAGATGATTTAATGCGATTGTTTGGTTCTGATAAACTGGTTGCGTGGATGGATAAACTCGGCGTTGAAGAAGGAGAAGTTATAACGCATCCTTGGGTAACGAAAGCTATCGCTACAGCACAGAAACGAGTTGAAGAACATAATTTCAGTATCCGGAAACGACTGCTTGAATATGATGATATCATGAACAAACAGCGAGAAGTAGTGTATGAATTGCGTCGTGCGCTATTGCACGGAACGAATATCGAAGATTGGATTATCGAAATTCTTATTCCAGATTATCAACCTTCAGCTCCAGTAGCAGAAGAAATGACCGATACACCAAGTGGGATAACCCTGAAACAGTTAATCATTGCGATAGCGGATGAACTTATCCAAAATAAACTCGATGAATATGCAAATGACAAAACTCATCCGGAAGATTGGGATTTAAAAAGTTTATTTAATTGGTATCAATCGTTTGTTCCAACGAGTATTCCGGTTCCGATTATTGACCCGAAAACTATTACCCAAGGACAGATTTTTGACCAGCTATCAACCATTTTCCGGAAGGTATATGATGAACGGGAAAAATTATTTGGTGAAGAATTCCGGTTTATTGAAAAGATGGTTGTTCTTCAGACAGTAGATTCGAAATGGCGCGACCATTTGCTGGCAATGGATATGGTTAAGGAAGGAATTGGACTTCGTGCGTATGGTGCAACGGTTGAAAATGAACCGTTGATTGCGTATAAGAAGGAAGCGCATAACCTATTTATGCAGATGATTGATAATATTAAAACCGATATTCTATCGTTAATTTTTCGCGTTCAACCGATTCTGATGGCAACGCCAGAACAAACCGCAACGCAACCACAACGAACAACGCAACCGCAAAGAATTCCTTTCGGTAGACAACCAATTCCAGGGCAACCGAAACCAGCGAAACCGCAACCGGTACAATCGAAAAAAATCGGCCGAAATGATCCTTGTCCCTGCGGCAGCGGGAAAAAATACAAAAAATGCTGCGGTGCGGCTATCCTCACCTAAACAAATTGATTGCATAAACTTGCTATCACCTTCTTTGATTCACACTTCCTTGGATAAAATTATTTTCTCCATCCCGCCAGTTATACAACCGCAAAGTGAATGTATCAAGAAGACTACACTTAAGCTCTGTCAACGATACCTCTCGCGTTCGCTTGTGAATCTAATTGAAAGCACAATGGGCGTGGAGTAGAACCAGTGTGGGTTTAAGGCACACTGGTTTTGCTCCGGTTCTCTTTCAGAATTAAGCTAATAAAATATAAAAAGATATAATGATGATCTTGGATTCAGCCGTCCCTAGCGAGACTCCATTGTTTGTCTCCCTCCGGTTTCCCAACATTGCATGCTGGGCTAATTCCAATCGCCCTTATCAGGGCTAACCAACATCAACCCGAGTTTATTCACTGAAGCGTTCGCTGAACTTACGGAGAAAAAATTAGTTTAGTTTAACCAAGAAGAACCTCGGCACTCTCTCTGCGCTCTCTGCGGTGTCGAAATTGCTTTTTGTTAATCCCAAAGGGATGATTGATTCTAGTTCAGCCATTTATGGCTTGGTCTCTCTGATATTATAATGATTACATAAAATATATAAACTTATACTTTAAGAATTCAATTTAACTTATATATTCCCAATAACTGAACTCCAAAAAGTTCCGTTCGATAGGTAGGTTGTTCTTCCTGATATAATCGCCAATCGAATGGAGTAAATAGTCCTTGACGTGAGATTAAAATGAAATAGTCATACGGCGGATCGGCGAAAAAGTTTATATCCGACCGGATAATTCCCCGCTGCTGATAATAAACTACTACATCTGGATAGAAGGATAATGCTGCGACTGGCGCATGGTTCGCCGGATATACCGGCAGAATTTTCACTTTCGCTTGAAACGGCAGATTCCTATTCAACCAATCGATTTCTTTCTGGGTTATTACTTCGCCCCAATAAGTGGTTTCAAACCCTAATTTCGTTGCTCCTTTCAGACCACCAACTAACTCGTTGAAATACGAGAGTTGATATGGATGATAGGTTGCTATTGATACGAGAGGTAACAAGAACACAATAACAACAATAATAAGATTTATGAATTGAAAGGTAAGTTTTGCAATGTTTGTTTTACTCGCTAACATCTTACTTCGGATTTCAGCAAAACCTTGTCCAGCGAATATCGCGAGCATCGGGAATATCGGTAGAAAATAGCGAACGCCATCTATGACCAGCGTTCCGGGAAGAGCGAAAAAAATAAGAAAAAATCCGATGTTGAACAATAATAATGTATTGAATGCATGGTGTTGAAAGACGATATATTTAATGTTAGGATTTTTCCCTCGTAGAAATGACATCAAGCAACGGGGAAATACCGTTATCCCTTTGAAGGCAGGATAACAATGGGAAACAAAACTTCTTAAAATTCCATATAATGCGAGTAGAAGGATTCCTATAGGAACTGTTGTCAGGGTTAATACCAGCGGATAATGCCACGGAGTACTCGCGTAAGCATGTCCGAGATAGAATGTTTTAAGCGGACTTTCCATCAGGAAGAAAAACGCAAAATAATCGAGTATGCGGATGAATGTATTATTCCATAACCAAGGCCAGAACAAGATAAAAATAATTGGTCCAATCGTGAACATACAAAAAAGGTTGTTAGTATATTTATTCCGATGGAATATCTGCGCCCAGACGAATAGCGGAATGATAACAAACACTGCTATAACTTTGGTTAACAATGCAAAACCAAATCCCAAACCACAAATTAGACTCCAAATCACGGGGCGATTAAATCCGAAATCCGAAATCCGAAATCCAAATAACCTTCTGTGGTTCTTAGTTTTTAATACGTAATACTTATTATTATCAATCCCTCGGTAGAAAGCGTAGACTGTACACAGCCAGATAGTTGCGAGCGGTAAATCGAGTTCGAGGAGATGGGCATCAGCAAAAAGTCGCGGCATAACTGCGGTTGCCAGCATTGCTACCCAAGCGACGTTCTTCCCATAAAAAGATTGAGCTACATGATAAACTACGAGAAGTAATGTGAGATACCAAAAAAGTTCCGCTAACCGAAATGCGATAACGTCATCTAGCCAATGCTTGGTTATGGTATAGGTTAATCCGGCGAGAAGTTTCGTTAACGGCGGATGCTGGGAGTTATGTTGCCAATACGTGTCAATGGTTTTGGAGTTCAATGCCGTCTGCCAATCTCCGGAGAAAATTAATCCGAACCAATCGGTATACGATTTCGCTGCCCGAAAATAGAGTGGTTCGTCCCAAGTTATGCCGTAGTCCGGTATTGTCATTGCAGTAAAGGTTATCCAAACCGTAAGAAAGATAAAGATCATTAAGGTAGGAGAAGTTTTAAGCATCGATAGACTATTTCATGACAAATGTCAAAAATCCCTATCTCAAATAAAAGTCAAATCACCAATGCCAAATGATATGTTACTCCATATCGTTGTTATATTTGAACTGTGCAATATTGGAGATTGATTTAGTATTTGAGTTTAGATATTTGACATTATCTGGTGCTCGTTACTGAATTCGATACTTCGCTTAACGAAAGTCCTTCCCGCCACAGATAGTAGAACCCAATAGCGATAATCGGAATAACCTGACTTGCATGCAAAATAACTGCGAACCCGACTGCGATATTAACATCTACACCAAGTAGAACTAATGCGCTACGGCATGCTGCATGATACGGGCCGACATATCCCGGCGCGGAAGGTAGCATAACTCCGATAGCGATGATAATCATAACAAAAATCGGTGCTGACCATGAAAGAGAACCAAGCCCGAACGCATATTGGACGAATAGAATTTCGAGCGCTACAGTCAGCCAAACCGCTAATGAATAGAACGATGCGAGAATAATCTGTTTCGGTTGATGCAAAATATGCAGTCCGTCAACGAATGAATAAAGTAGATGCGTAAGTTTTTCTAACCAATGCTCTGGGAGAAATCCAAATAGCTTTGTAAATAGAGCAACGAGTTTTTCTGGATATTTCTTTAAGAGATACAAGAAGAATAAAATCGCGATATTAACCGCCAGGAAAGTATAACTTATCGCTTGAATTTTCGGCAGACTGATAAAAGAATCAGTGCTCGAGCTAATAGTAGGGGCGAAGAATAAAAGAACGATAGCTAAGAGAAACAACATACAGATGCCATCGAATATTCGTTCGATAACTACGGTAGCTAAAGCGGCGGAAATGCTTAATTTTTCTTTTTTGCCGAGTACATACGGGCGAATGAGTTCGCCTAACCTAGCCGGCAGAACGCTGTTTCCCATAAATCCAATCATTAATGATGGAAGAAGCCGTTTAACCGGTAGATGTTTGACCGGGTCAATAAATATCTGCCAGCGTACTGCCCGAAGCCAGAAACTGAATAGAAAAACAACTGTTGCGGGAATAAGCCAGATATATTGAGCAGTACGCATAATCTGCCAGGCTTCCCGCCAGTTTATTCCTTTAATAAAATATATAATGCAAAGAACGCTGATAATCAATCCGATCCAGAGTTTTTTATCTTTCATAGTAAATGAAAAAATAAAGAATGATAGCAAATGACATAACAGATTATTCGCTCGATACATCATTCGGTATCATTCGGAAAATTTCTATTTGTGGCAAATAAAAATACCACGAATACTATAGTTCGAGCAAGAAATGAGGTTTATTGAAGACCTGAACGACGATACCAAGCAAGTAATCGTAAATATCAAATTCAAAAAATGAATAACCGAGTTTTAATTTCAATTGTTGGATATTGTCATTTAGTTTTATTAGCTCTCGGGAACAACTCCCTAAAGAGGTTTTTTGCGATTACGTTTTTCTTGACAAGGATATGCTTTGAAGGGTATATTATTTATGCAAATCAACTGTTTTCCTTACCAATCTTTGTGCCGAGATAGCTCAGTTGGTAGAGCGCAGGACTGAAAATCCTGGCGTCCCCAGTTCGATTCTGGGTCTCGGCACCACCATTACCTACGACCATGTTTCTTGCTTCTTGGTTTTTCTATTTCTAACCTTTTTTACTTTTCTCGGATTGAGTTTTGGCTGCTGGGTTATCTTCAATTCTTCATGAGGCTACGCTGCTCTTTTGCGTAATGTCTATAGAATCCATTATAATTAATCATGGAACGGAACGAATTCATATATGCATCATCATTTTTGGTTCATCATATTTTTATTTATTCTAATCACTATTCTAGCAAGTTTAAGTATTATTGCGAATTCGGTTACCACAGATGAATTCGACCATGTTCCTGGTGGATTAGCGCAATTACGAACCGGAAAGTTTAATATGAGTCCGGCAAACCCGCCGTTAATCCGGATGTGGCTAGCAGTACCGTTATTATTCGTTTCACCGAAACTGTATCTGGAACCCGGATTTGAACAAATAGATTATGTTCATTACGGCATGCGGTTTATGACTGATAATGCCGACCGATATTTTGGATACATAAAGTTATCTCGGATATTTGTTTTTCTGCTGATAATTCCGCTCGTTTATCTAGTTTGGCAATGGACGAAAAAAGAGTTTGGAATCGAGGTTGGAGTAACCGCATTATTTTTCCTGCTTTTAAACCCGAACATTTTAGCACATGCAACATTAGCGACGACTGATTTCGGGTTAACCGTATTTTTTTTCGCCACCGTATATTTTTTTAAGAAGTTTTACGAAATCCCAAGTTGGATCAATGCGGCAAAAGTCGGGGTTACGCTCGGACTTGCCCAATGCGCTAAGTTTACCAGTTTATTCCTATACCCAATTATACTCATAGGTATAATCCTTTTCTGTCTTCACCATCGGTTGCATCATAAACAAATCGTGCATGATAATGTGTTCATCTATTGCAAAAAAATCGTGCTAATGGCAATGGTCATAATTCTTATGAGTATCCTGATAATCAATTTAGTCTATTGTTTTCAACTGACAGGAACTCCGTTGTATTCATATCAATTTCAGCATCCACTATTGCAATTCTTGAAATCGGTGTTACCTACTTGGTTACCGATACCATTACCCTATTTCTATCTATCAGGATTAGATAGGCAAATTGCGGAAACGGGAATGTATCGGAATTATCTCCATGGAGTTCTCTCATCGCACGGCTGGTGGTATTACTATCTCGTCGCATTCGTAATCAAGAATCCAATTCCTTTTCTCATTTGCTTAGTTCTCGGTTGCTATTCCTATTTTCAGCGAACGAAATTGAAACGAACCGATTGGTTATTGATTTTGCCACCGATTATCGTATTCTTAGCATTCTCAATCAGCTCAACGAAAAATATCGGACTTCGCTTTATTCTTCCAGTATATCCATTTTTTGCGATACTCGCTGGGCAAGCGATTACACTTCAAATCCCGAAGAAAAAACTTATCGTAGGAACTCTTGCAGCGTGGTATTTCGTTTCCAGTTTATGGATTGCACCGAATTTTTTAGCATATTTCAACGAGCTAATCGGCGGGCCGTCGCAAGGGTATAAATATCTACTCGATTCGAATCTTGATTGGGGTCAGGATATGCTGCGATTAAAACGTTACCTCGATAAAAACCAAATCAAAGAAATGCATTTATCCTGTTTCGGACCGGTTCCGCCGCAAATCTATGGAATCGAATCACTACCGTTACCGACAAACCCGCAGCCAGGACGCATGGGAATAAGTGTAAATCATCTGTTTGGAATTGAACTTGATGAACCGAATAAATTCGCTTGGTTACGAAATTACGAACCGAGCGACCGTGTTAGTTATTCGATTTTCATTTATGATATCAAAACTACAAAATAAGACTGATTATATTTTCTCAATAGCAACGTTACTTCTTCCACTTGTCGTTGGTATGCTGTTCATCAAAGCTGGTATCGGCTCGCCGCATGATGCTTCTCGAATCGCAACAATCCAGAGTATCGTTGAACAACATTCGTTATGCATCGATAAATCGATTCTTCCATTAGCTGTTGATATTATCAAAATTGATGGTAAAACATACTCGGATAAACCGCCGATGTTAGCCATTCTCGGTAGCGGAATATATTTTATTTTCTACCATATATTGCATTTGAATTTAACAGAACATTTTAAACTCATCTATTATTGGCTAACCTTTTTTTTATCCGTTGTTCCTCTAGGAATAACCTGTTTTCTATTAAACAAATTATTTGAACAGCAAGGGATAACCTTCAATCTTCGTCTCGTTTTATTCCTATCAGCTTGGCTTGGAACACTTATGTTACCGTTTAGTGGAACCTTGACCAACCATCTGGCAGCGGCAGGAACAGCGACGCTATCGCTTTATTTACTGATACAATCATATGTTCAGGTACAGCATTCTCATTGGCGAACGTTCTGGCTCGGATTCTTTTCCGCAATGACTTTCACGCTGGATTTACCTGCTGGCGGATTAGTGTTAATTTCGTTTAGTTTGATTTATTTTTGGCGGAATCATCGAGTGCAGGATTATCTCTATTTTGGTTTAGGGATTGGTATTCCTTTACTAACACATTTTACGGTGAATTACGCATTGACCGGCGATCTCGTTCCCGCATATCTACATACGGAATATTATCAATACCCCGGTTCAGTTTTGGTTTCCGAAATCGGTAAGAAACGTTTATTTGGTAAAACTATCGCAGGTCAGTATTGGCACATGCTGTTCGGCTATCGCGGGATATTACTATTTTCGCCAATATTGCTTTTTGGCATTGCCGATTGCCTTAAAGTATTTATAAAAAAATATTGGATTAACGATACATTTTTCAATTATCTACGGTTATCGAGTTTAACCATATTTTTCGGCACTTTAACAGCATACGCAATTCAGATTAGCGATTTCGGCGGAACAAGCTACGGTCTTCGCTGGATTATTACTTCAATTCCGCTATTACTTTATTTTGTAGGATTGAATGCAAACGAAATTATTCGTCGCGTAAAAAAAATTATTGGGGTTCTCTGTTTGGTCTGGTCAATATTAATTTCATTCATCGGCGTATATAATCCGTGGAGTTTAAATATTATCAGTCCAATTCCTTTTATTGATAATTTAGCATATTTAACCCTTGATTATTTCCCGCAACACGCTCGGTTCGTTGAAATAATCTTAGATAAAACTTCTTTAGAAAAAGGATTAGCATATTATGAACTCGGAAAATACTTTTTGAATCGTAATCTACCAGAAAAAGCAATTCCGTACTATGAACAGTCAATCAAATATGCTCCGCACCACACCCTAACCTATTATCACCTGGGTATAGCGCTTGACCAGGTCGGAAAACCAAGTGAAGCTATCCCGATTTATGAAAAACTGCTTCTCGCTGAACCGGATAATATCGGTGCGCTAAATAATTTCGGTATCTCATTGATAAAAGCAGGTGAGTTCACCCGAGCAGAAACGATTTATCGTCGGTCGATTTCATTAGATTCAACTCGGGCGATTGCGCATTTTGGGTTAGCGGTCTCGTTGTTTGAACAGAATAAATTCACTGAAGCAGCTAAAGAAGCTGCTATTACTCTGCAAATCCAACCGGATTTTCTACCAGCAAAAAAGTTACTTAGCGATATCCAAAATCTCGTTCATCAGTCAGATTAAAAACCATTCACTTAACAATGGAGAATGTGAAAGTTCTAATTTCGCTTTGCAGTTCATAGAGTTCTTTCTCTGATAAGAGAAGTATTCTTGCAATCTACACCGCTTGAGAAGTTTGATTCGTTACATTGCAATAAAAAAATAACAAACTAGTTTTCTTCCCAGGAAAGAACTTTCCAGTGATTAGCTGACTGCCGCTGGACTTGAACAGAGATAACTCTATGTCCGGAGTATTTCGCCGCAGAACGTGTTTTCCCCATAGCAGTTATGAGGAATCCATTTTGCGTCGGTTTAACCGTAACCGAGAAGAAACCATTACCTAATTGGGTATTCTTTTCGCCTGAATAAACGCCGTTCGTTCGTGTCAGTTCAAATATTGCTTTTTCAATACCTGCTTCCGCTAGGTTCAATGCCTGAAGATTATGGTAGGCAACCGTACCGGAAGCAAATTCATTTTCTAATTTGGTCAATAATAAACCGAGTAGGATCTGTCTCTTATAC
>JAOAEQ010000017.1 GCA_026416715.1 bacterium | reverse complement strand
GTGCAGCGACGGTGCTGGGTCAGACGCAGAAGGTATATTTGTACTTATATAGTTACGATAGTGGATATACGAAGATTATCGAGAGTGGGAATGCGATTTTGCAGCCGGGGAAATGGGTACCGGGACAATGGCGGCAGGTGCAGGTGGGATACCGACCGTTGACGCCATACAATGCGGTGCAGCTAGTGGCCATCAATCCGAGTGGGAATCCCTACCAAGCGATTTATTTCGATGCCGTTGAATTAAAACAATAACCACAGGGAGCTACACCGAAGCAAATTACGAACTCCGTAATTTGGTTAACATTCATACATTTGTGTAGTCTCATTAAGAGGTTACTTCTATTAGAAGGCACAAGCAAACTCACCATTGGTGAGTTTGCTTATATTCTTTTCTCAATTTCTCAATTCCTAAATTCACAAATTCCTATTCTAAATAACGTATCTTCTTTTGTTTAACCTGCCGAATTAAGGTACAATATTGAATACCTAATTAGTTAAATGATTAAAATTAGAGAAATTAGTTGACTAAAAAGAAAAAACGAAAGAACGAAAGGAAGAAAAAACAAAAGAACAAACTAGGGTACTGAGATTATATTCTTCTGCTTCTTAGTTCTTAAGTTTTTTAGTTAAAATGTATTATGAAACGGATAGGTGTTTTAACCAGTGGTGGTGATGCGCCGGGGATGAATGCGGCGATTCGCGCGATCGTTCGAACCGGGATATATCATGGATTCGAAATAATCGGGATTATGCGCGGGTTTGAAGGGTTGATTCAAGGTGAGTTTATGCCGATGAATTTATCATCAGTAAGCGGGATTCTGAACCGGGGCGGAACGATTCTAAAAAGCGCACGAAGTCAAGCGTTTCGAACTAAAGATGGACAACAGCTGGCAGTTAATCAGATAAAAAGACATAACCTTGATGCGATTATAACTATCGGCGGCGATGGGACATCACATGGCGCGCATGAATTAGCTGGATGGGGTGTCCAAGTTATCAATGTTCCGTCAACGATAGATAACGACCTTGCTGGAACGGATTATACCATTGGATTTTGGACTGCGGTAACCACTGCGCTTGAAGCTATTGATAAAATCCGGGATACCGCCACCTCGTATGACCGGTTATTTGTCGTTGAAGTTATGGGTCGCGAACATGGATACATTGCGCTGCAGACCGGGTTAGCTGGCGGTGCAGAATTTATTTTAGTTCCGGAAATTCCATATACGGTAGATTCGTTATGTGAGAAACTCGAAGCGGGGAAACGGCGCGGGAAATCCAGTAGTATTATCGTCGTTGCTGAAGGCGCAGGGGATGCCGCTGAACTTGCCCAGCAGATTAAAGATAAAGTCGGATATGACACTCGATATTGTGTTATCGGTCATCTGCAACGAGGCGGAATACCGGTCGCGTTCGACCGGATACTTGCGAGTCGGCTCGGTGCGCGAGCCGTTGAACTCATCGAATCCGGTGAAACGGATAAAATGGTTGGAATAGAATCGAATCGGTTCTCGGTATATCCACTACCATACTCTTGGCAGCAGACGAAACCAATCCAGCTAGAACTCTATAATCTCGGACAAATCTTAGCGACTTAACCACTAACCATAAGGTTCGCAAAGTTTAGTCAAGGGCGCAAGATAGAGTCACCATGCAAAAGAAGCGTAAGCATTTTTGGTTCTGTTTTTTCCCTATTTTCCTTTTAGTAATCTTAGGCCTATATACCTTCGGATTTCTGTTTAATTCCCAGCCGTTTATTTATGATGATAATAGTTTCCATTATTTTTCGCTGTATTATGCGGTAACTCAATCCGTTCCGGTTCATCATCGGCTGGTTGATTGGAATCCATATTGGTTCGCTGGGATTCCGGAACTGCAATTTTATCCGCCGGGGTCGATTTTTTTGGGTATCTTGTTCTATTATCTCTGTTTAACCCTTGTTCCCATCGGGCAGATATACAATTTCATTCTGTTATTCGCCTTATTTTTCCCAGTAATAACGAGTTATTATTTCCTTCGAAAATCTGGATTCGGGTATATCGCCGGATTCTTCACCGCATTGTATCTCCTCATCCTGCTCGAGCTCGGGAACGCCAGCGGCGTATTTTATGGTGTTCTGGTCGGATTAACGAATTCACGGATTGCGCTCGGATTCTATCCGTTAATTCTCTGGTTCGGTATCAAGAATCTGGTTGCGAAACCGAGAAAACGCAATATCGCTGGGTTAGCAGGATTATTTGCTCTTGCGTTGGTGTGTCATCCATACCATATCTTTTTGCCGATATTCGGATTAATCGCAATGCTCTATGGATTCAAACGAACGAAACAATGTTCATTGCGGAAATCACTGAACGTTTTCGGACTTGCGATTCTACTAGGGTTAGGGTTAAGTGCGTTCTGGTGGGTGCCGCTATTTATCCGGCATAATTATGTTTCTTCACTTCAAATCTGGTCAGGGCAGGAAACCGGGAATCAATTCGCAGCATTACTAGCGTTACTCTCCTCATTAGCGGATGGGAAAACCAATCTCTTTTTCCTGCTCTTATATCTCGTCAGTGCGGTTTCGCTCTTGAATCCGAATCAGCCGGTTCGTCAGAAAGCTATCCTAGCCGGGTTGGTCGTTACTCCGCTCTTAATGCTTGGATTTCTGACTTTCGTTCAGCTCATTCTAATCCCGATATTCCATTTCTATTTTCTCGATGTTGTTCGATTGAAAGACGGATTCCATTTTGCGGTTATCCTCACTAGCGGGATTGGAATCTATGAACTCATTGCAAAATGCAGAATTAGCATTGCAAATTTTACAGTTAAACTGCTGCCTGCTCAATTTGGAATGAGAATTGTGTATCCATTTCTAATCACGTTATTTCTCCTGATTATTCTCCTCGGTATTTTTTGGTTTTCAGGAACGATACTCTGGACATTTTACGATTTCTCGCAAGGATATAACCGAATTGGATTCCTACCGACGGTGGTTAAAGAATATCAACTGGATGAACTTTGGAAACACCTGACAGAAGATAAAGGCAAGAACCCAGAAGGCAGAAGTCAGAATTATTATACCTCTGCAATTGATGCAGGAAGAATTCTCTTCACCGCAAGTTCGTTGAAATATAAAACATTACCCCCGCAATTCCAGACGCATAGTATGAGTTTAACTCCAATATATACTGGCCGGCAGATTATCGGCGGATTGAATACGCCATTTTATACTGTAGCGAGTTATCTCTTTTTCGGCAAGAAAGCGCCAATCGTTATCCGGCAAGAAGCGGATTCGCTGGATAATCGCTCGCTGCTGGGCGTTCCTTGGGAGCTGATGGAAGAATCGCGGTTATTCGCGTTCTGCCGAAAAATGAATATCACGACAATTGTTACTAACCGCAATGAAGATAAGGTTATTGCGTTTTTCAACCGTAGTTCAACCTTCCGATTGGTTCGAGAAATCGATGAATTTAATATCTATGATATACCTTCTTATACTTCGAGCTGGATTGAATACGATACTACGCGCGCAGATATTCAAGTTACATCTTTTTCAGGAGACCGGATAACCTTATCCGTTCAATCTGCAGAAACGGACGTTCCGGTTTTAGTTAAAGTTGCATACTATCCCTGCTGGCAAGCAACGTTATCCAAATATCAAACGTCAAATTCCAAATTCCAAATTACTATACTTGCTGATGAAATAGGGTTAATGCGATTAACCCTGCCGAAAGGAGAAAATTATCAGGTTGAATTGACCTACCGAAACACTTGGGCGGAAACCCTTGGCTGGATTCTTACCATAACCAGTTTCATCGGAATAGGATTGACGTTTTATTTTACCCGCCGCAAGATAACTCGACCGAAATCGCCTGATTTAGGATAGCTAAAACCGGTCGGACGGTTGACTGATTCCGGAGCAGCTACGAACGAGATAATATCTCGTTCGTGGACACCCCGCCTGTAGATATAATGGTTTTTACATAAAATTATATAAGAAGTACGGAATTATTGATTTAATGAACGTAATATTTTACTATTTGCGGCTTTTTTCCCAAATAGCGTGTGTATAAGCGGTAGAACTAGCATCTTGGGTAAGATATCCTTGTTTGCGGAGAAGTTCAACACAGCGGTTAAATTCGTTGAGATTAAGATATCCGAGCGGATACGATTTTTTAACTGCAGTCGGTTCACCTAACGACATCGTAGTCAATTCCGGCCGGATAAGTTTGATGATTTCGCGCAATCCTGCAAGTTCATGTTCCCGTTTCAAGATATTCTGAGTATCATAACTTAAGACAATCTCTACCGCTTCACCTGGATTATCGAGCGCGTATTGCCATCCTTTTAGAGTTGCACGCAAGAAGCGTTCACAGAGTTCCGGTTGTTCGTGTAACGTCTTTTCCGTAACAAAAATTCCGTCTTCTAATAATCCCCACGGTAACGTTTGTCCAGAAACTTCAAGTGGGGTTGCAGCATCAAAAATAGTCAGAGCAGTTGTATCAATGCCTTTTTCAAGTAGGGTTATGTAACCGTCATAGACCATAACTGGAATAGCATCAACCTGATTCTCAAGGAACGGTTTTATCGTTTTCTTCTGCGGGAGAAGTTTAACAATATTTGCATCGAGTCCCGCTAGGGTTAAAAAGGTCATAATTCCATATTCGCGGTTTTTCGACCAGAGTCCGAGCCGTTTATGGATCAAATCAGTTGGTTCTTGAATCCCGCTGGATTTTTTAGCAATAATCCGCAACCCGCTCCGTTGAAAAATTTGGGCGATATGAACCAATGGTTTCCCTTTATCCCTAGATACCAAGAGATTAGGAAGCCAGGTTACGCCAAACGTTTCATTTCCTGATAAGATATACTCTTCCGGAGCATCTTCCCAATCGCTCGGATTGATTTTAACCTCTAACCCTTCCTGAAGATAAAATCCTTTCGTTAGTGCGGTATAATATCCAGCATATTGGACTCCGAGTTCTCCATTCAACCGTAACGTGACTCTCTCTAGTTCATTTCCTATTCCTTTTTTGGAAGAACCACAGCCGGTTAGAAAACAAAGGCCAAACACCAAAATCCAAATTCCGAATGAAAGTTCTAAAAGCTTTAACCGGAACGATGGAACGGGCAAACGCCAAAATCGTAGCGGGATTATGATTTGCATTTTTGATGTATGCTGTATTTGACATTTACGATGGGACATTTGGATTTCTCTATATTTAATCTTTATTGATTCTTAATCTAACTCCCATTGTGCCATCGTTATGGTCGAGTTCACTACCCAACAAATCTTTTCCACGATAGATGAATACGGTATTAGGTTCTCGTTCCCATTCGTTAAACAGATACTGGATTTGGGTGTCGAACGTCGCTTGGTGCGGGATTAACCGAATTTCCGCAAGACAACCGGATTTTATAAGTTGTGCCGTAGGTGTTCGAAACGCAAAATAGATGCTACCGGAAGTCGTATCTTGCGCGACTGTCTCTTGAGTCCATCCAGCAAGTAATACTGTGTTAATATCGAATAGCGGAGTATATCCATGAAAAATGTGCGGGTCATATTTAAGGTACATAGCGATTTTATCTGCATAAACGCCTTTCGGATTTTCAAGCATTAATCGAATTAACGTTGTCGTTCCGATTTTAATTTCGCCAGATTTTGGTATAGTAATAATATAGAAGGTTACCGACCCGCGTATCGGGATACCTGATGCTGAAGGAGATGGAGCACGAGGTGTTGTATCCGGAGCGAATAATCCTGGCGGTACCTTAATGAATTCACGGCGGAGTTCGATTTCGCGAGTTTCCGCCGAAGCTGGGTCGGTTCGCGGAATAGTGATGGTTAACCTAACTGAGGTACCGACTTCTCCCCGCAGTTGAGCGACAATTTCTTCGAGTGTTTTTCCGGCAGTAGGTTCCCCATTAATCGCAACGATACTCGCCCCGGTAGGTAACTCTGCTTTCTCCGCAGGAGTATTGGGAAGTACCCCAAGGATAGTAAATCGGTTACCGTCTTGCGATATTTGAATTCCTAACCCGCCGAATCCGATTTCTTCAGCGATAGCTAGCGATATGCTAAATGATAGTAAACTGATATATAATATATATCTACAATAATCCAGCATAGTTTTTCAATGCTCGTATAAAATTATTGTAGCATTGTCTTATCAGTATAGTAAAGGAAATACGCAAATTCATTTTGACATAATTCGCATTCAATGCTATAAAATATAGTTATGATAACCGTATTGAACGTACTGGAGGAATATTCGTTTTGAATACAAGTCTAAACCAACTTATCGAATTACAAAAAATTGATACCCAAATCATATCGCTTCGAACGAAATTGGATGAATTACCGAAAAAATTGAATGAACAAAAACAAGCGCTGAATACGTTAATTGCGAAATGTGACGCAGCTCGCCAAACGTTTGAGCAGCTTTCCAAAGACCGGCATACCTGCGAAATGAACCTTAAAGAAGACGAAGAGAACGTTAAAAAATTCAGTGTCCAGCTTTATGCAGTTAAAACGAATGAACAATATAATGCGCTGAAACATGAAATTGCTCTAGCGAAAGAAAAAATTTCAAAAACAGAAGATAAAATTCTTGAATTGATGGATAAAATTGATAATATCAAACGTGTCTGGGATGAAGAAAAGAAAAAAGTTGAAGAAGGAAAACAGAGGTTCGCTGAAGAAGAAAAGAAAATCCACCGCGAGGAGGCAGAATTAAAAGAGCAAATAGCACGCTATGAAACAGAACGGGCAACGTTAGCGAACAATATCGAACCGAGTCTATTAAACGTCTATCAACGAATTAGTAAGCGATATAATGGCTTAGCGCTCGTTTCAATTAAAGGTGATGTTTGTCAAGGATGTTTTCTTCGTCTTCCGCCGCAAGTGGTGAATGAGGTGAAAAAGAATGAGCGAATTATTAAATGCGAGAACTGTGCGCGGATTCTCTATTGGAATGAAGAGGATAATGTGGTACAAAAATAGGTCATTACCTTGAACGAGAACCGAGCATATACCCCTCAATGAAACAACAAACTATTTTATCGTATGGCAGGAACTAACACATCAACTCCACCGCGATTAGGTGATTTACTACTTCGATATAACCTGATTTCTAGAGAGCAACTTGCGGCTGCATTAGAAGAACAGAAAACAACGAAAAAACGGCTTGGGGCAATTCTCATCGACCGGCAGATCGTAAGCGAAGATGCGGTAAACTATGTGCTAAGCGAACAACTGCAGCTACCGTATGTTCAGCTTTCGCCGGATATGGTAGATCCGGCGGTAATCTCGTTAATCCCCGTAGAGGTTTTAGAGAAATATCAAGCGGTTCCCTTATTGAAAGTGAATGATGAATTAACGATGGTTATGGTTGACCCGACTGACCAGGAAGCCATAACGGTCTTTGTCGTGCAAACCGGTTGTAAAATTAAACCAGCAATTGGATTAAGCAGTGCAATTCGTAATGTTATTGAAGTAGTATTTAAGAAAAACGGAGGTCGGCATCGGGCGAAAAAACAACCTATCCACCAGTTTGATTTCGAACAGCGCGAAGTATTTCAAGCGGCGTTAGATTTAGCTGACCAGATTCTGAAGATAACGAATGGTTTTCCAGCAGAACTTCAGCGGACGTTAGGCGATGAAATGCGCGCCGCCGTAGTAACCCTACTAACGTATACGGCGCAAAACGATGACCAAGCCGCACAAAATCAGATTCGAAAATATATCCCGCTATTGTTGCTTGCGAAAAAACATCAACTCATTGACGAATCAATCTTTACTGAATTACGGAATCGATGTTTAACCATATATAATCAATTAGAAAGTTCAACAATTTCTGGAATTGCCATGGTGTAGTGTTACCCAGCGAAATTAGGATTGAGTATAGCTATGGATATTGCTACAATGTTAACTAAGTTGAAAGAAGAATCGGGGTCTGACCTTCATCTTTCTGCTGGCGTCCCGCCGATGATGCGCGTTCATGGAAAACTCCAGCTGATTGATGAAAAACCATTATCGAAAGAAGACCTGCATATCCTGTTATATGATATTTTAACCGATGACCAGAAAGCGAAATTCGAAGCGAATCTAGAAATGGATTTCTCGATAGAACTGGAGAATATTGCTCGATTCCGAGTAAATACGTTTTATCAGCGGCGTGGAGAAGGGGTTGTATTTCGTATCATTCCAACCAAAATTAAAACAATTGCTGAACTCGGATTACCGGAAACATTATTACAGTTCACGCATCTCCATCGCGGTCTCGTTTTAGTTACCGGGCCGACTGGTTCCGGGAAATCAACGACGTTAGCTGCGTTAATTGATGCGGTGAATGAAGAACGAGAAGACCATATTATTACTATCGAAGACCCGATAGAGTTTGTCCATCATAATAAACGATGTATGGTTAACCAGCGCGAAGTAGGTTCCCATACCAAATCGTTTGCGAATGCGTTACGCGCTGCGTTACGAGAGGACCCGGATGTTATTTTAGTTGGTGAAATGCGGGATTTAGAAACAACCGCAATGGCGATTTCTGCAGCGGAAACCGGTCATTTAGTTTTTGCTACGTTACATACCAACTCTGCTCCGCAAACGATTGACCGGATCATTGATATTTTTCCGACGCATCAACAAGCGCAAATTCGCGCGCAATTGAGTGAATCGTTAGCTGGGGTGGTTTGTCAGACCTTAATCCCGACCGTGGATGGTATGGGTCGGGTTTGTGCGCTAGAGATTATGGTGGGTACGCCAGCGGTACGAGCATTAATTCGCGAAGGAAAAACGCATCAATTACCGTCAATCATTCAGACCAGCGCTAAATTCGGGATGCAAAGTCTTGACCAGCATCTGAAAACGTTGGTAATGCAAGGGAAAATTAAAGGGGTAGATGCGTATGAACGCGCGATTAATAAAGAAGCGTTTGCGCAATATGCTCCAATGAAATAGAGGCGGACAGCGAAATCTGAAACATACGATATGGCGTTTAATATTGAAGAATTATTAAAAATCACTGCGGAACGACAAGCATCAGATTTATATCTGATTGTCGGGAGTCCGCCGGTAATTCGGATCCAGGGGATAAATCAGCCGTTAGATATGCCGGAGTTGATGCCTCAAGATACGCAGGGAATAGCGGACTCGATTATGACCGCTGAGCAGAAACGAACGTTTTCCATCGATCCGGAAATCAATCTAGCGTATTCTCTGCCTGGAATCGCTCGGTTTCGCGGAAATATCTATAAGCAGCGGGGTACTGTAGCGTTGGTATTTCGTCAAGTCCGAACCGTTATTCCCACGATAGATGAACTGGGGTTACCGCCAATATTAAAGCAATTAGCATTAGAACCGCGTGGATTGATTTTAGTAACCGGTGCGGCAGGTTCCGGCAAATCAACGACGCTTGCGGCAATGATTGAGTATCGGAACCAGGAGAAAACCGGGCATATTATTACGCTGGAAGATCCCATCGAATTCTTACATACTAATAAAAAGAGTCTAGTTTCCCAACGAGAGGTCGGAACGGATACCGTGTCGTTTGAAAAAGCATTATTATCTGTTCTGCGGCAGAGTCCGGATGTTATTCTCATTGGTGAAATGCGGAACGTTGAAACGGTAACTGCTGCGATTAATTATGCTGAAACCGGTCATTTAGTTCTGAGCACACTCCATTCAACCAATGCAAATCAGACGATGGAACGGATTTTACAATTTTTCCCACCGCACGAGCATGGTCGCGTATACACCCAGTTATCCTATAATTTAAAAGCGATACTTTCCCAACGGCTTATACCTAAAGGTGATGGGTCAGGGCGAGTAGTGGCAATTGAGATTATGCTGAATACACCGCGAATTGCAGATATCTTACGTAAAGGAGAAATTTTGCAGCTTAAAGCGACCATTGCTGCGGGAACAAAAGACGGAATGCAAACTTTCGATCAGGCAATATTTGAATTATATAAAAATAAAATTATCACGCTCGATGATGCATTACTTGCTGCGGATAGTCCGAACGACTTAAAACTTCGGATTCGCGGGATGACATCAGGCTAACTACGTCTGAAAGGGCGGACGAAATAGCGAGAAAAAAACTATAACTTTAAAATCCAAAATTCTAATGCCATAAGAAAGGATTGTATTATGCCATATGTTATTGGAGTAGATGGAGGCGGTACCAAAACTTTAGGGATTATCGCTGATATCCAAGGGAATCTATTAAAAGCGACGAAACGAGATTCCAGTAATTATCTGCAGGTCGGGATTGATAAAGCCCGTGAAAACTTACTTTCAATTTTAGACGAACTCGCCGCGTCGCAGAATATTGATAAAAACAGGGTTGAATCAGTTTGTTTAGGCCTTGCCGGAGCCGGACGACAAGAAGATAGGGAAACGATAACCCAAGCGTTACGTTTCGGCGGGTTAATGACCCGATTGCAAATCGTGCCGGATTTCTTAATTGGATTAGCTGCCGGAACCCTATCTGAACCGGGGATAATTGTTATTTCCGGTACCGGGTCGGTCGTTTTTGGAATCAATAAAGCTGGAGAGACAAAACGGACTGGCGGTTGGGGACATATTCTTGCTGATGAAGGTGCGGCATATCAGTTCGGTCAGGAAGCGTTGAAAGCGGTTATGCGCGCGTATGATAAACGCGGACCGAAAACGAAATTAACCAAAAAAATACTAACCGCATTAAATTTGAAACATCAGGATAATCTCGTGAAATGGTCGTTATCTGAGAATGGCGGGTTATCGAAACCGGTGGTAGCGGAGCTAGCGCCGCTCGTTTTTGAAGCGTATAATGAAGGAGATAAAGTTGCTGAGAAAATAATTGATTTAGCTTGTCGAGGGGTAGCGCAAATGGTGAAAGCGACGGTTAAAGGATTGAAAATGAAAAACGATACATTTAAAATTGTGCTGAGCGGCGGCACCTTTAGCCATCAGCCGGTGTATGTTGAAAAACTCAAACCAAGACTAGCAAAAGTCGCTCCCCATGCAGAAGTGGTTCTTCCGAAATATGAACCGGTTATCGGCGCAATTCTGCTAGCGATGAAAGATTGCGGTATCAACGTTACGCCAGAAATTTTATCGAATATCGAACAGAGCTGGACAAAAGTTATCAGTTAATTTAACCCTAAAAAGGATGATCAACCTTCAACTGTAGGTTAGGTTGAATCAGAAATGAACATTTGAGCATTGTATGGTAAAAGGAATCAAGAAATATACCCGTGAACCTATCGTTCGGGTTGGAATAATCGAACGTGCACCAGAAGCATATTTTACCATTTCATCGCCCGTTGAACTGGTTCCCGAAAAAGGGGTTACAGTTCGGTTAACGCCAAGTGGTCGAGATAAATGGCATATCGCGTTGTTTGGGTCGGAACTGCAGGTGCAAAATATCCATACCGGCGAACTCCATCGATATCCTGCAAAATATATCCGAGTTGAACCGATTGAACCGCAGAGCGCAAAAATTATCGTGCATGATGTAACCATTGGAATCCAATTCCACTGGCAGCGAAAAGAAGACCAAACATTTCCAGGCGTTATTGAGTTCCGACGAAATAAGGATGATACCATTTCGGTTATCAACGAATTACCAATAGAATCGTATCTCCAGAGTGTTATCTCTTCTGAAATGAGCGGAACTAGTCCGATAGCGTTACTACAAGCGCATACGGTAATTGCGCGAAGTTGGTTATTAGCGCAGATGGATAATCCTCCGCATATTGATTTCGATGTTTGCGCTGATGACCATTGCCAGCGATATCAAGGGCTCAAACGGATGACCGCAACCGCCGTGCAAGCGGTAAACGATACTCGTGGGCAAGTCTTAACCTATCAGAATACAATCTGCGATACCCGATATTCAAAAAGTTGCGGCGGGATATCCGAAAACTTCGAAAATGTCTGGCAAGATACACCTTTTCCATATTTATCGTATATAATTGATGCGCCAGAAAATGAATTTCAGGACTGGTTAAAAACAATTGATGGGAAAAAAATCCAATTCGGCTCGAACAGAAAACAAATTCCAGATTTAACTGATGAAATAACCGTTCGTGAATGGATTACACACCGTCCTCCGGCATATTGCAATGCTTCTCCGGAAGTGTTAGAATCGTTATTAAATGAATACGACCGCGAGATACCGGATTTATTCCGCTGGAAAGTAGTCTATCCACGGGAAGAATTAGAGCAGTTGATTCAGCAGAAAACCCAAGAAGATATTGGTACATTACTCGATTTAGTTCCGATAAAACGAGGTATATCCGGTCGGCTGATTTATCTAGATATAGTAGGCAGCAAAAAAACGCTTCGTATTGGAAAAGAGCTCAAGATCCGCAGCGCGTTATCTCCGAGCCATCTCTATAGTTCAGCGTTTGTCGTTGATGTTGAAAAAGGGAACAATGGTATTCCGATACAATTTACTCTCCTTGGCGCAGGCTGGGGTCACGGAGTCGGATTATGCCAAATCGGCGCCGCAGTTATGGCAACGAAAGGATTCGATTATAAAACGATCCTCTTCCATTATTATCTCGGAACAGAAATTTCTTTCCTCTGGTAGTAAACATCATACCATATAGGGCGAGAAACCCGAATTGATCGAATCAATTCGGGTTCCGCTCCAGATAGACTCCAGGAACAAACAAAACTCAGCAAGTATAGTAACTCTAAGAAAATCAGTGTAAAAGTCAAAATATCTAATGGAAAATCTAATTGTTGTGGCAACATAATTTTTTAACTTTTAACGTTCAAGCTTTATCTTTTTGAATTGATGTTAATTAAGAATTTCCCAATAAACAGGTTCAACTTGAGTGGGAATAACGGTATGCGCCCAGACGCCGGTGCCGTCGGTAGCAGCGTAGATGGTTTGCGGTATGCGTTGGTTTAGCAGAATTTGGTTAATACGGAGATTCGCCAATCGGGTATTGAACGGTTGCCACGAAGTGCCGGCATTATTACTGAAATAAACGCCGGAATCATCAGTTGCTGCATAGAGTAGGTTCGGATTCGATGAATCGATAGCGATAGAAACAACATATTTCTCTTCCAAACCGGAGTTAAGCGGAGTCCAGAATATCCCTGCATTTTCAGATTTATATACTCCACTCCCGGCGGTTCCGGCGTAAATAATAGTTGTATTCGTTGGATGGAATGTTAAACAATAGATATATTCCGATTCGATACCGGTATTACTAGCTGACCAAGTTATCCCACCGTTACTTGTTTTATATACTCCTGAACCTGCGGTTCCAGCATAAACAATATTGTTATTTGAAGGATGGATTGCAAGTGAATAGATATATGATTCATCGAGACCCGTTGTTACAGATGACCAAGTATCTCCGGCATTAACGCTTTTATAAACGCCATATCCACCTGTTCCTGCATAGATAATATTTGAATTATTCTGAGCAACCGCAAGTGCATACACGCTGGGTTGTCCGATTCCGGTGGTTTTATTCGACCAAGATGCGCCACCATTAATAGTCTTATATATTCCATATCCGCTGGTTCCTGCATAGACGATATTCGATTGTATCGGGTCAGCGGTTAAACATTCGATATATTTATATCCCATCCCGACCGTAACCTGTGACCACGTTGTTCCTGCATTCAACGTTTTGAATACGCCGGAAGCACCCCATAATCCGCAATAGAGAATATTTGGATTCGTTGCATCTATGGCTAGAGAAGTTATTTCACGCGCAGAAATGCCAGTGTTTGAAAGCGACCAACTGCTGCCAGCATTCGTTGATTTATAGAGTCCAGCAAGCCAGGTTCCAGCAAAGACAATATTCGGATTCGTTGGATGGATTGCCACGCAATCCGTCCATCGGGTCGTTCCCATTCCAGAATAAATCCAACTCCAACTAGCTCCACTATTCGTGCTTTTATACATTCCACTTTGCCAAGTTCCGGCATAAATAGTTTTATTATTATTCGGGTCAATTTTTAATGCGGCGACATCTTTCGAGCCCATTCCAGTATTCGATTGCGTCCAATACCCGCCGCCATCAGTTGAAATATATACTCCGTTACTATAGGTTCCTGCATAAACAATATTTGAATCAACAGGGTCAATCGCTAACGATAAAACAGTTTTATTGCCCATTCCGTTCGTTATTTGCGTCCAATTATTTCCGCTATTCGTTGATTTAAATACACCGTAATAATCCGTTCCAGCGTATATCGTCGTCGGATTTTTCGGGTCAATCGCAAGTGCATAAACTTCCTGATTTCCCATACCATTAATAACCTGCGTCCAAGTAACTCCAGCATTATCGCTGCGATATACTCCGTAGTAATAGGTGCCGGCATAAATAATATTCGGATTCGTCGGATGGATAACGAGTGCGTTTATTGTTAGCGCTTGCATTCCGGTCGAGATTCGCGACCAAGTCTCTCCGAAATCATAACTTTTATATACTCCGGAAGAACCAGTTCCTGCATAGATAATATTCGAATGGATAGGGTCAATTGCTAGCGCATAAACTTCTTTTGCCCCTAACCCGATTATTATCAATCGCCAGGACGTCCCGCCGTCAGTAGATTTATATACGCCACCACCAGCATCGGCACCGAGATAGATATTATTCGGATTCGTTTGGTCTATTGCCAACGACCGAATACTTCCCCCTTCTGGACCGAGCTGCGACCAGAATCGGTCTCCAGCATACCCCTGTGAAATTACAAAACTCAAGAGCAATAATACGAATAAACCATATCTAACGTTCATGGCATTCTCTCCTATTCATTTCTCCGCCTATAACGGAACAGAACATTATCCATCTCGCCCTTTTCCAGAATCAGTAATCTGCATCAGTTCTTCCGGATATGGACTGAGAAACGTTTGCCCTTTTAAATAAGGTTCATCGAACCGCACTATCCAGGAATTTAATATGTTCAATGGGACACTTAACGGAACTTTTTCCAGTCGATATTTTTGTATGGCATCCAGAAAAAATGATTTCTCTCTTGCGGTCAATTGTTTTGAGAAATACCCGAGTCCATGCATAAGAACGTTGATAACGGAAGTATATCGTGGGATTCTGCGCAATGCGGTATATAATTCTTGTTGATATTCAGTCCAAATCTTATCAAGGGGTAACTTTTTCTGATTTGCAACGAGTTTCCCTAACGTCCGTAACGATTTCTGGTTATAGAGCATTAAAAGATATTTATTTGCGGTATGAAATCGAACCAACTCTTTCATCGATTTAGCTAGGTTTCGAAATGAGGCGAGAGTATATACCCGAGTTAGAAAATGTTCACGAATTTTAAAATTCGTCAATCGCCCTTCATCTTCCACCGGTAAATAAGGGAACTGAGTGATAACCGCTTGCCCAAAATATCCGATACTTTTTTCGATAATATTATGTTTATCTATTCCCGGATAAACTTTAACATCTTTAATCCCACAAGAAGGCGAGCGCGATTTGAGAATGAATCCGTCAATATCATGAATTGAGTTGAGATACGATTCCGCAAATCGAATCATCTCTTGGGTGACATCTCGGCCGGTAGCAGGCTGAATCAAAGATAGTTTACCTCGCTGCAGAATAAGTCGAATCGGGTCGCGAGGAACACCTAACCCGATTTCTAGCTCAGGACAGACCGGATTGAATTCCGCATATTCTTGTAACCGATTGATGAATCTATCGAAAATTATCTCACCGTTGTATCGGCAATATGCGCCAGTCAAACATTTACTTATGACTATCCTCGGTTTTAGCATTAGAGAAATTTGCCGTTATCATCTATTGAGTATATACAGATAATAGTTTAATACCGCAGCGAAACTTACCCAAAATATATAGGGTATTAAAAGAACCACGGCTAATTTTGATATTTTATAGAAACTAATCATTGTGGCAAGTATCGCTATCCAAAGGAAAACAATGATCATCAAACCAGCTAGTGGCGATTGAAATCCAAAAAATGCAATTGACCAGATGCTGTTTAAAAAAAGCTGAATGAGAAAAATACTTAGAGCAATTTTTACCGGTTTATGGTTTAATCCTTTTTTCCAGATTAGAAACGCTGCGATACCCATCGTAATATAGAGGAACGTCCATACCGGCTGGAAAACCCAATTCGGTGGAGTAAACGTAGGTTTGTTTAAGGTTGCATACCAGCCTGGAATAGCTGGTTGGGTAAAAAACGAACCGATAACTCCAGCTAATAGGCAAAGGACAATACAGGTAAACAATTTAATAGCATTAACGGTATATATCTTCATAAAAGTATTTATATAATACCATACAAGAGTTGACAAAATCATATAAAAGAGCGATAATAATATTTAGAAAGATAAATTGTGCTGGTCGGATGACCGCCGCTCATAAAAGTATAAAGTACCAAGTGCTAAGTGCTAAATATCTATATGTGAATACAAACTCTTGGTACTTTGTACTTTGTTTCTGAGAGGAGGAAAGTCCGGACTTCATAGGGCAAGGTGGTCGCTAACCGCGACCTGGGGAAACCCAAGGGAAAGTGCCACAGAAAATATACCGCCGGTTGACGTCAGTCAGTCGGTAAGGGTGAAATGGCGAGGTAAGAGCTCACCGCAGTCTTGGTGACAAGACTGGCAAGGTAAACCCCACCTGAAGCAAGACCAAATAGGAGAAAGTTCGAGTTGCCCGCTCGATGAACGTAACGCAGGTTAAGTTCGCTTTCTCGGGTAAGGTCGCTTGAGTTCGGTAGTAATATCGAACCTAGAGAAATGGTCATCTGTCTGATATTCAATCAGACAACAGAATCCGGCTTATAGACCAGCTCCCCTCTGTTCGAATCGAACCGAGGGGGAAATTTTACAATCCAAAATCCGAATTATTAAAAACAACGCAAATGCACATTTCGCTATTCGAAGTGAAATGCAAATTTCAAATTCCATACAGAAAAAGAGAAATTTGCTCGCTGTAACATCATTGTTTGAATTTCTTCCGTTTGAAACTTACTCCAGCGAAAATAACTAATCCTACCGCAGTCAAACTTGAAATAATTATTCCATAGAATAAACTCATGGGAAAATATCGGAATTCAACCTGGTAGTTTCCCGGTGGGAGAAAAACAGTTCGGAAAATACCGTTCGCTTTCAAGATACGAGTCGGTTTCCCGTCAACATACGCTCGCCAACCAGGATAATAGAGTTCACCAGTAACCAGAAACCCCGGGCGAAATAATACCGCTTGATAAACTATTTTATTTGGAGTATAGCTGGACACATTCACGTGCGATTTAATAATTTGAATTTCAGGAGAAGTAGTTGGGTTCGGTTGAGTCGTATCATCCGCAGTTTCCGGTTCTGGTAAAACCGGTTTTTCTTCATCATAGCGATAGAGTATATCCAGCGGATAGGGGATGGTTAGTTCTGCTATAGGAACATTAGTATTTTGCATCGCTGTGCCAGGTTTGCTTCCTTTAACGCCAATAAGTGCAAACGTATTTCCTGTGATATCTTCCGGTTTACCACCAAGCAATCGTAAGCTAGAACTGATGTCCGAAGTTAGATAAGGAGTTTCGTTTCCTTTCCAGGCGATGAGAACAATTCGGTTATCCGGGATAGTTGTTAAATATTGGACAAACCGACACGTGGTCGTTGTGTCGATACAAGCTTCTATTCCAAATGTGGATACATCGTCTAATTCCCGAGTATCCGGATTGAATACCACAACATTATATCCCGGTAGGTTATCATTTATTTCCTGATTATCGATCTGGATACTCGCTTTCTCCGGAGAGCTAATTACCATAAACGGTCGTGGAGCACGCAGGTTCGTCTGGCCGATTAAATTCTCTTGCTTTTCAACCATTGTTCCAAAACTTTCGTTAAGGATAATCGTAGTTCTTGGGTCAACGGTAGCGTCGGATAGATAGCGTAACGTAGTTCGGAGATTTTTACAGACTCGCGCACGGTGAACAATATACGGCTGAGGGAAATACTCGGTATTCTGATAAATATTCAGCACCGACAACCGATGGTTAATATTGAGGTTCACCTGAAAAGACAACAACCATTTTTCTGATTGTAATAGGAGAGGCGAAAAGAGATATTTAACCCGTAATCCATTAAGTAATTTCGATTCGCCGGTGTTAACCACGGCGAAATGGGTGGTATCTTCGTATGGTTTCCGTTGCGGATTTCCACCATTTACATAATCAATATAATCCCGATACGACCGAAGCATGATTGGGTTGTATCCCTGGACATCGAACGCATGATACACCATACTGACATTTGGAATTAAGTAATATGATATTGCGGGTGTAGAAGGTTGCACCGGGTTCTGTTCGTCTTCAATTGTAAGTATGCGATAGAATCCCGGGTCTTTTTGATGCAGGGTTGTATAAATCGTTTTTTCTGGATAGAGCTGATTCGGATAGATATACTCCAATGGATATTGAACGATTTGCGGATGGAGCTCGATTAGGGTTACTACGATCGCAAGTATCGGGAATAACTGGCGAAATATACCGAATCCGTTCATAATCCAATAGATGCATAAGATACCGAATCCAGGCAGTAATCGGATAAGGAGCGGTAGTTGGTTTAACAATCCGAAAAGCAATCCGAGAATAACCACAATACTAACTAAAGGAATGAAAAATGAATAGTTTATGCGCGCAATTTGTGCCGGGGTTTGTCGTTCAAAATATTCCGTAATATTATGCAGTGCTAGTCCTGCAAGCGCAGATAATGCGAAAACGAAAATCAATAGATATCGATGGAAAACAAAAAAATGGTTCAGTGCGGGAACCCGCATCATGAGAGTAACCATATGCGGTTCAAGAAAGACAATGGCACCGGATAATAGAATGAATAACCAGAATATCAAGGTATATTTTTTATATTGTTGGTGTATAATGTTAAACCCTAACGAAAATAAGATGAGCAATACTGCGGTGCTGCCAATAAACCCACTGATTTCGAAGTCATTTATACCGCCGCCAGCGAAAAGGTCACGAACAATTATCGGGAGATTCTGCCAGAAGAATATTCCACGAACCTGGTTGGATAAGGGCATTCCGGCACGAGTTGAATGCTGGTAAAACTCATACGCCGGGAGAAGATAGAGTGCACAGAGTAAAGTCGCAATAACCAGAGCCAAGCATAATCCACCGACCCGAGATATAATCAGCTTTTTATCGAGTTGAAATTTCGATAGAGAAAGTATCCAGATGAGCATACTGCTAGCGATCAGCAAAAATATCCCTATCACGATAATATTCGTGAGTTGTGATAAATGTTCAATCTGAGCGATAGCAATGAGAATAATTAAACTCATCGAAATAATAACGAAAAAGATTAATAGAATAACCGCAATAGTTCGAACGAATAGCGTTGAATCAATCCTTTTTTCAATTTTACAACTTAATTGGATACATCTACACGCAATATATAACGCAGCAAAAGTTAATATGATTGCAATATATTGTGGGTATCCGCTAAGTAGTAATAAGCTTATGCTAATTATAGTGAGCGAAATATTGGCATAGGATAGGTTATATAATAATCGTTCGATAGCAAATAATAGTAATGGAAGATAGACCGCAGAAAACACTAACGCTGGAATAAGAATTTTGGGAACGAGAAATCCACTGAACATAAAACAACATCCGCCGAGAATCGCCGCTGAACGAAGGAGTCCAAGTTGCCGCAGATATAAATAGGTAAACCATCCTGCAAGCAGAAAGTGGAATGCTAAATCGAGACCAAACGCAACTCCGGGATTGAACAATCCGAACAAGATAATATGAATCGGGTAACAGAAGCCGGATTGCGGATCAGCAAAAATCGGTGTTCCTGAGAAAGAATAAGGATTCCATAGCGGGAATATACCTTGTTTTAACCAATAGGATAAAAAATTGAATTGCGGATAGAACTGCAAGTTTACATCACCGCAATTGGGAATTTGGTGGAGCAAAATTAATTGCGGGAAGAAAAAACATACGGCAACAATAAATAATAGTATTACTCCCAGTTCACGCAGATAAAACTTCAAAGGCATAAGTTTAGAACATATCATGGTTCCACGAACAGGAATAGCTTTATTCCCATTCATCAATTAGCTTTTAATGTCCGATGTTTCCATCGGATACGAAATAAATCGAACAGCATTCGAGTTGCATCGGTAATCGGATTAACTTTAGTTGCTGGAGAATTGACCCACCGGACTGGTTCTTCAACGATTTTATATCCTAACCTTCGTGCGAGATACAATAGTTCGACATCGAAGCTGAATCGGTTAATAGTTTGTCTAGAGAAAAGTGGTTGAATAACTTCAGCACGAAATAACTTAAACCCGCACTGTGTATCTTTGATTCCTGGGAATACTAACTTTTGTACGAACCAATTGAAAATTTTCCCCATTCGTTCACGAAACCATGGCTGATGTTTCAATACCTGAGATGTAGGTAGACCACGGGAACCAATGACAATATGACAGTTTTCCGATTCCATAATCTGGAGAAATCTATCCAGCTCTTCAATCGGTGTAGATAAATCCGCATCGGAAAAAAGACAATATTTTCCTTTCGCTTCGAGCATGCCGGTTTTGACTGCATAACCTTTCCCGCGATTCGGTGTATATCGAATGAATTTGAGTGTTTTGTATTCCTGAATAAAAGGATGGATAACGGATTGGGTACCGTCTGAACTGCCATCATCAACCACAATTACTTCTGAAGAATAGGATTTCGTCGCTAGATAAGCAATAATTTTTTCTATGGTCTGCCTAATTCTGGCGGATTCATTGTATGCCGGAATGATAATAGATAAAAAAACTGAATCGTTCATGTTTTAGGTGAATATATAATTATATTCAATATACATCGTATCCATCGTTGGAATCAGATGCTATATTATATCAAAAATCTTGACAGAAAGGTCTATCGTCGCTTAAGATTATTATGGTTAGCTAACAAGAGGTAGGTTTTCTTTACGTAGAAGTATAGCCAGCATTGAAATGCTAGAGTAGACAATGATAGAGGTTACGCGGGAGTAGTTCAGTTGGTAGAATACTAGCTTCCCAAGCTAGGTGTCGCGGGTTCGAATCCCGTCTCCCGCTCCATTGCTCACATACCCGATATGCTGAATAATGATAGATCTCGCAGTTCAACCGTTTCAATTTTGGGGATTAATCGAAATTATTCGCACTTATTTTCTGGTAGATTTGACTTTCTCTTTTATCGCTTGTAAATTGAGTTTCCCACTAGCGGTTTTCGGTAGTTCGTGCCAGAACTCAAACTGGCGCGGAATTTTATAATCAGCTAAATAGTTCCGGCAGAAGTGTTTAATTTCGTCCGGAGTGATGGTTTCGCCATCACGCGGGACTATGATTGCTAACGGAACCTCACCGCGGATTTTATCATGACCGGAGACACAAACCGCTTCTTTAATTTTCGGATGCTGGGATAACACATTGTCTATTTCGAGCGGATATACTTTCATTCCTGCAACTTTCATTAACCCTGCACGACGGGAAACAAAATAATAATATCCATCCGAATCTTTCCGAACTAAATCTCCAGTACGATACCAACCGTCGCTAAATGCACGAGTTGTTTCTTCTGGATTTCTATAATAACCTGAAACTACCGCAGGACCCCGGATATACATTTCTCCGATTTCTCCTGGCGGACATTCTTTCCCCTGTTCATCAACCACCTTAACTTCATAGTAGTTACACGGTTGACCCATAGAACCTGACGGGCGGTCAATGGAAGTACGAACAGCTAACGCGATACCGGAGGTTTCAGTGCTTCCCCACACAGGAAGGAAATAGCAGGTTTTCTTGCGAACACTATCAGAATTTTGGATAGCATGTTCGATACGATATGCTAATCCATCAACGGTATGCATCCCGCCAGCTTCCATAATCCGAAGCATACGCAAATCATATTCGTTATTTTCTAGAGTAGGAACCAGCATTTCCATAAACGTTGGCGGTGCCATTAAAGCCGTAACTTTATGCCGACTCATTGATTCTGCAATTGATTTCGGGGAGATATAATCCTGTAAAACGAATGTTCCACCTAAAAATAGTGCCCGACAGAATAACTCGTGTGGATGACCATAGGATGGAAACATACACAGATGGATATCGTTCGGAGTTAATTGTAATGTTTCAATTGACGCGAGCGTATTCCAATACAGATTATTCTGGTTTGTCGCCGCAGCTTTTGGAAAACCGGTAGTTCCAGAGGTAAAATTTAAATAGATTGTATCTTTGGTAGAAACATCAGTTTTAAAATTTGTATCGGGAAAAGAAGCAATGATCCTGTTCCATGATTCACCAAGTTGTACTGGAGTTGATTCTGGCGGTTCAATAATCACAATCCGCTTTTTCGGCACCAACTGTTCTAACAGTGCAAAATATTCATAGACATAGTGATAATTGCCAATAATAACTTTCGGAGGAGCAATCTGCAGCATTTGTTTCATTTCCGGAATGGTAAATTTATAATTTAATGGAGTAAAAATACCACCGACTTTAACAGTGCCGAGGAAAACGGTTACCAACTGCGGAATTTTGCCACAAAGAACCGCAACAGGGTCGCCCTTGTTAACTCCCATTGCAACCAACCAGTTAGCGAATTTATTTACCTCTCGCTGGAGCTGCCGAAACGTGATTCGCTCCTGATGATAAATAATCGCGGTTCGTTCGGGAGAATTTTGCGCATGGTAAGCTAATTGTTCGTCTAGTTTAATCATGTTTTTTATGAACAGTTAGAGAATGAAAATTGGTATTATTCAAATGGAACAAGAATGAGCAATATCTATGCCATTTAATATCAAGAATTAGCCAATAGCTATGATGCATACTTATACTAAAATTACATAGGTCTGGTTTACTATTGATCAATTAAATGTTAAGAAATATAATTTTGTAAATTTAATTATACAGAGCGTAAATGTTATTACTCAAAGTTTTTATGCTTAAACAATATAGTTTATCACCAATTGATATACGGTAACAACAAAATCTTAAAAGTATTTGACAACAACCAGAACATGCGTTATATTATTATTAGCGATCAGCAATAAACCAAAATCAGCGATTATTCGTCTAATATATAACATTGAAATATGTGGACGTATGATCAAAAAGCAATCAGAGTAGCGTTATTGGGATTAATCTTGATTTTACTAGGATTTTTATATCCGCATACGGTATATTATGACCGAGTTGTTGATGGGAAAGTTATAGAAACATTCCGTGGCGAAGCTCGAGAACCAAACTTAATACCCGCAATGCGTGATGGAACCATCTATCTTGATAACTCTGGCAGATTACTTACGGTAGATGCTAGCTTACCTCAACATACTATCCCTGTTACACCTGGGGGTACAGTTTCACTGCCTTCTCCGGGTACCGGATGATGAAAATAAATTCGTTGCGCGGCGCGCAACATCCTATAACCGAAAGAAATAACACTGAACCAGAATCAGGATAAATTTTATCATAATTTTTATCCCGAATTAACCGATTATGGCGAAAAAGAAACCAGCAAGATCTGCCGGGACACGAAGAAATAAAACGAGGCGGTTGATTGCCCCTCTGATTGTTTTGCTATCAGCAACGGTTATTGTGTACATCCTAGGCAGTTATCATTTCCTTCAGACGAACGCAAAAATGTATGTCGTCCGAAAAGTACATTTTGGATTCAAGGATACCTATGTGGATATGCGAAAATGGAGTGCGCTGGATCTATTTTATCATCCGGAAATTAAGCAAGCGATTATCAAGGTTGGAGGCCAGAATCTTTTAACCCAACTGGAACAAACATTTTCCCAAGTTGAAGAATAACAAATAACCAAAATACAAAGGCAGTAAACCATATAGACTCTGGTTTACTGCCTTCTAAATTTTATTCAGGTTAGAATTTATCCGGAGCGTTCTTTTTTCTCTTGGCAGGAAACACAATATCGTGCAAACGGGACTACAGCCAACCGTTCTTTACTAATTGGTTTTTTACATTCTTGACAAATTCCAAAAGTCCCTTCTTCAATCAAACGTAATGCTTCATCAATTCGGTCGAGGGCTTCTTCATTATTTCCATTAAGAATAATAGATAGTTCTCGTTCGTGAGACGCAGAAGCTAAATCTACCCAATCAGGAAGTTCTGACGAAGCAATTTCACCATATCCCGCATTGAGTCCTTGTAGAATTCGCTCGCGTTCAGCAATTAATCGGTCATAAAACATCTGGAGTTCTTTCCGTGGGATTTTTTTTCGGTCTCGTTTTGAATATTTCAACCCTTTTTCAGCTTTAGTTGCCATTTCCTATTACCACTCCTTACTTATAAAATAAATTCAGTAGTTTCTCTTTTTTAAGAAACTACTGGGGTAGTTTTATTTTGCAAAAATATAACTGATAAACTTATAGATAAGTTTTGCGACTAAAAATTCTGAAGTTACCTGCCCTCCTATAGGAGATAATTCTACTACATCAAACCCGATGATGTCAACTGAATTCGTTAATTGCCGTAAAAATCCGGTTATGGTTTCCCAATCTAACCCATCAGGTTCAGGGGTACCCGTGCCAGGGACATACGCCGGGTCAAATACATCTACATCTATCGTAACATAAATCGGACTGGATAAAGCTGCGATAATCTCTGAAAATAATTCTGGGTTCTGTTTCAGGTCACGAGCAGAATAAATACATCGATTCCGTTGCTTTTTGATATATACTGCTTCTTCTTGACTATAACTTCGAATTCCAAGCCCGACGGTTGGTATTCCTAAATTCCGGATCTGTCGCATTACACAAGCGTGGCTAAATTTCGTTCCTTCAAACTGAGGGCGGAGATCCGCATGCGCATCAAGTTGCACAACAGTTAACTTCGGATATTTCCGCTTGAATGCGCGAACTAATCCTAACGTAATCGAATGTTCACCGCCGAGACTAACCAAAAATTTGTTCTGCTGGATAAGTTCACGAGCTGCTTGTTCAATTCGGTTAATATTTTTTTCAACTGTATCTAGATTCGAGTCTAGTTCTGGTAAGGTATGAATTCCGACGTGATATACTTCGCAATCCAGTTCGTCGTCATAAGTTTCAACATATCGTGAAGCATCGAGTATTGCTTGCGGTCCAAATTTAGTCCCGCTACGATACGAAGTTGTTGCTTCATACGGTATAGGGAGAATAACAACCGATGCTGATTCGAACCGGGTATATTCTTTTGGTAACCCTAAAAAGTTTGGTTCTGGCCGATATAAATGCTGGGATAATGTAGTCGTTTTCTTTTTTTTATCCATAATGCTTTAACAATCGGATTTATTTCCGACGATAAACAAATAAAAAAATAAATGGAGGCGGGAATCGGATTCGAACCGATGAATAGAGGTTTTGCAGACCTCCGCCTTAGCCGCTTGGCTATCCCGCCAAATTCAATGTCAATACCTCATTATTGTGCTAGGAAAATTGTAAATTATAGTAGTGTAAACTGCAAGTTGCTGTCAAGAATAAATTATGCAAATTGAGCTCCAGTAAAGAACACTTAAATAAAACAAAAATATAGTTGCATAGACTATTTATAGATGTCTTCGGTTTAATTTGAGTTAGCATAATATAGCATTTTTAGGCGAAATAGGTTATTTGTTCAAAAAAACGTGCATTAATTTGTTGCAAATAGAGTTGAACTATGATATAAATAATTAATCTAAATTTGGTTGTTTAAATCTCGTTTTAGTATTTTTAGTGTACCGTTGTATGTCGGATGGATTAAATTCATATTCCAGTCCAACGTTGTTAAGTTATATTTCCGGATTGTTTAGTAGTTTAGAACCAACCCGGGTATATCATTCAACGGTTGTATTAGGAGCGCAGTTACTAGCCGCTGATGCAGCGCTATTGTTCGCGCTAAATCCATCCGAACCAACGAAACCGATAGGGTCTCTCTTATCCGCAACCGATACTCCGGAAGGGTTCATCGAAACGGTTACCGCCACTCCTTCTGCTACCGGTAGCGCAATCAATCAGAGTGCGGTTGCAAAGTTAGTACAAGGATTTCGAGTTCATGTCGTTTCCGATGTTTTAGATACGGCAACTGCGGCGACCGGATTTGATAGGCAAATCTATCTCGATTATGGATTTCGGTCATTTGTCGTTGTGCCGATTCTCGGTAAAAGTGAACTGCTGGTATGTCTCGTACTTTATTATTCAACGGTGAAAACGTTGACGAAACCAGAATTATCCGCTATTGCAACGTTTGCTCGGGAAGCGGGAATCGCTATTGAAAATGCGCGAAATTATGCTGCGGTATCAGCGGCAGCAAATAAACCGAGCGCTACCGCTAGAAAAAAAGATATCCTTAACATCAATACATTACCTGCAGATGAAATCGTCCAGCATTTAAAACAATTTGAATCGTTAGCTAATATCGGAATGCTTGCGGCATCGGTTTCACACGAAGTCAATAATAGTATTGACGGAATAAAGAATTATCTCTATTTGATTTCATCGGAGACCGCAGCTGATCATCCGCATAAAGAATATCTGAAACTCGTAAACGCTGAACTAGAACGAACCGGCAAAATTATTCGGCAACTCCTCGACCTCTATAAACCTACAAAAGCGCCTTATCAGGAAGTAAATATTAACGAACTCATTGAGCAGACTCTCCTATTACTGGGGAAACCTCTCCGAGAAAAGAAATATACGGTTACACTCGATTTATCGCCATCATTACCAGCGGTTAAGGGAAGTCCAGACCAATTGAAACAGGTGCTATTGAATCTTTGCTTTAACGCACTGCAAGCAATGCCGAATGGTGGAGAGTTGAAACTCTCGACACGAATTGACCCGAATATACCGAGCCGAATCCAACTTTCTGTTATAGACACTGGCAGTGGAATTCCGGAAGATAAATTACCGCATATATTCGAACCATTTTATACCACGAAACCAGGCGGAACCGGACTCGGGTTAACGGTCTGCAAACAGATTATTCAAGAGCATCAAGGGGAAATCATCGTTGAATCGAAATTACATACCGGTACTACATTTCATGTTTATATTCCCATCTGGCAACCAGCGGATAAATTAGACATCCCAATATTTACTGATTCCGCATCGGGGGCAGATAATCTACCCATTTTGCCATCGAATGCAAAGGAGAATTCAAGATTGTGAATCACCACAAGCAGCATCAACTATTTCGAACTCAGCAACCGGATGCGATTCTCATTGTTGATGACCAGGAAATTATCCGCCGCAGTCTTTCAACCATCTTAGAAAATGTTGGATATCAAGTAACGGCGGTTGCTACGGTAAAAGAAGCGGTGCAATGTTTGCATCAAATGCAATATTCGCTGGTGCTGACCGATTTACGGCTTAATGGCGAATCCGGATTGGATATTATTGAACATGTTAAACAATATTATCCGAAGACATTGGTGATTCTCCTTACCGCCTATGCCAGTGTAGAATCCGCAATTGCGGCGTTACGCCGCGGTGCGTATGATTATTTGGTTAAACCGTGCAATGTTGACGATTTAAAGCATACAGTTAAACGGTGTTTGGAAATTAGGAGACAGGGAATTGAAAACGAGCAACTTCGCGATGAACTTGAACGTGCCTATTTTTTAACTGTTCGCGCGTTAGCCGCAGCAATTGATGCAAAAGACCGATATACGCGGGGTCATTCCGACCGAGTAATGAAATATTCGACACAAATTGCAGAAGCGTTAGAGCAAAATGTAGCTATGACCGAACGGTTAATTCGTCATTTCCAATATGCGGCGATGATTCATGATATTGGGAAAATTGGGATTCCGGATCATATTCTCAAAAAAGAAGGGAAATATACTCCGGAAGAATATTCGGTGATGAAACAGCATCCGTTGCTCGGATATGATATGCTACGAGATGTTCCTTATTTACAAGAGGTTAGCTTATATCTCAAGCATCATCATGAATGGTATAATGGGAAAGGATATCCAGACGGATTACAGGGAGACGATATTCCACTCGGTGCACAGATTATTGCTGTCGCTGATGCCTATGACGCAATGACTTCCGACCGCCCGTATCGGAGAAGTTATACACATCACGAAGCAATCCAGGAAATAACCAATTGTTCCGGAAGTCAGTTTGCACCGAAAGTAGTTGAAGCGTTTCTTTCCCGATATAAATATGGTATACCGGAAGAAGCAAAAGTATTTATTTAACATTTCCATATCAGATATCGGGTGAACAACTTAGTATTAACTGGATCACCGTATTATAGCAACGGGTATCATTCTGGTTTTTGCGCTATAATTAATTCATCGAGGAGGAATAAAATATGCCGACGCAAAAAATTGAACGAGAACAACGTCGAGTAGCGATTATCGTTCCTGGATTTCGGGTTGAAGGGAAAATTCATATGTTACCGAAAATGCGGTTATCCGAATTTGTTAATACTGCGCGTCAGTTTATTCCGGTTACCGAAGCGCAGGTTTATAGCTCTGATGGAAGCCGCAAACTTTATACCTGTGAGTTTATGGAAATCAACCGTGGGTCAATTATCACGATGATACCATTAGAATCAAATCCGGATACCATATAACCTCCTGCGGTTGAATTGTAGGGGGAAAGAATACAATATTTATTCGGAGATAGTTCTTCGTTTCTGCAATCTATCATCCGCCACGCGCTAAAACCAATACCGCTACTTTATCACATCCTGCTTGTTTTAACATATGGCTACATTCGTTAACCGTAGCGCCAGTGGTCATAATATCATCAAGCAGGATGATTTTTTTCCGGGTTAATAGATGCGGATTGCGAACTGCAAACGCTTGCGAAACGTTGGTCAACCGTTTTTCGCGAGATATTGCCATTTGCGGGGTTGTATATCGTTTCCGATAAAGATTATCGGTAGAGAGTGGAATATTGAGTTGTTCGGATATAATACGCGCAAGGACTTCAACCTGATTGAATTCTCGGTCACGCTGTTTCGCTGGATGCAATGGAACGGGTATAAGATAATCATAAGTTTGATAATCAGCCAAATCCCGACTTTTCTTCAGATATTGGATCAGCAGATTCGCGAGCGGTTCCGCTAAATCTTCTTTATAGTGCAATTTAAATAGTTGGATTGCTTCCCGCAACACCCCAGTGTATTTTCCGATACTGCGTGCAAACGCAAACCATGGATTGAGTGCTATACAATGGTTGCACGACGCAGTATGTCCATCACCGGACGGATGTCCACACCGTAGACAATATGGCGGGAAAATATATTCGAGTTTATTCCAGCAGATTGAACAGATTTTTCCGGGAGCGAGTTCAGTTGCCGCTAATTTCGTCTGACAAATCCGACAAACATTAGGGAATAGCAGGTCGCGAAAACCACTCAACATGATGAACACACTCACAATCCAACACGCAAAATTTCAATGAATGAGCAAGCGGATTCAAATCGCTATATTTCTAGTTATAATTCCGTTTCTTTTGAATAATCCTTACCGGTTAGTTTTTTCAGGTTTGCTACTGCATGACGACGCACCGAAGCATCGCGATCAGAGAGCATTTTCAACCAGAATTCAATATCTTTATTTTGCATTCCGGGATTACAGGTTCGACACGACCGACGGCGGGACAGTATCGCATCGCCGACGGTAGCAAAATAAATCCGATTTTTTTCTGCAATACCCTTAGCCCAGTTGCAATCGAGAAAGTGAAATATCGGGGAACTAACGCTAGCAACATATTCCCCTTTCGGAGCTGAAAATGTGGTTGAGAATTTCGAAACTTTATCTGCTGCTTCTGTTGCCGGCACTGCAGGACCGATTTCAGGTTCTAATTCTATCGGACCAGCTAATGGAATTCCGAGATGGTCCATTTCTTCTATATCAGAGACGAGAAATTGCAATCGTGCAGTTCCGATTTCGATGATATCTTTATGGAATAACAACCGATCACCTTTAATCGGCTCACCGTTCACCTTTGTTCCTTTCCAGGTTCCAAGGTCGGTAATATAATAATTTTTACCCTGTCGTGTTAATTTTGCATGCTGTTTTGCAATCATCCAGTCCGCAAGAACCACATCACAACCAGCATCGCGACCGATATAGAGTTCCGCTTTATCAAGTTTGAAATTTGATTTCTCTGCTTTCCCTTGCAGCAGAACCAGAAAACTCGGCTCCGGCTCAGCAACGATTATTGTCCGGTCGAAATCGAACTCACGATGCGGGTCAGCGCCAGTAAACCGTACATCTTCCAGATAAAAGATTTTATGTTTACCAATAGAAATCACATCGTTATGTTTCAAAATCCGGCGGTTAACCCGTTCACCATTGACAAAAGTTCCGTTAGCGCTTTTTAAATCGGTGATGATAAATTTCCCTTCTTCTTTCGTTATTTGACAATGGCGACGTGATACCGCTAAATTGTCAATTACCACCTCATTATCTATTGCCCGACCGATACTGATTAACTCTTTATCAAACGAATATTTTTGCACCACTTGTTCGCCGAGTTTAATAATCAGTTGTGGCATAATATCTCCTCCAATAAGTTCTTCCAATATCTATACCATTGTATCTCTGACTAAAGTATTTCGTCAACTAGTCAGATACAATAATGGTTAATGTTTATCATTGAAAACCAGCGGCTACACCATAATTTACTATGCGAAAACTATACCGAAATTAAATCAGCGAATACCCCGAAATATAATCTGAACCGAAAGCGGGGTAGAACCCGAATTGAACCGATCAATTCGGGTATCACTTCGAAACCGTTAAATTCCGTTAAGGTTAATCAAATCAGGATGGTAAGTTATCAGAAGGTAGATTTTAAGTGATGTATTGCGGTTAAGCTGTACCGAGCCGGTCGCAACCGTTAACAATGGGTAAAAAAGTTACCATCGATTACCAAAATGTAATTGGAGTTTACTGGAATGTATGGTATGCTACATTTGTTTAGAAATATTATTTTCTCTTGCTGAAGTTATTGATTCTGGATAACCATAAATTGTCTATGCAAAAAAATAATCAGAGGTTACCGAACTATGCAGCCGTTGCGTTAAACCTTCCGATACCGGAATTATTCCATTATTTGATTCCGGAAAATATGAAATCACAGGTTCGAATTGGGATGCGGGTTCGGGTTCCGTTCGGAAAGCGAAAAAAAATCGGATATATCGTTGCATTTCCGGATGTTCCGAAAGTGCGAGAACTTAAATCGCTCGAACGGTTGATTGATGCAGCACCGGTTATCGATGAACATTTACTCTCGTTAACCAAATGGGTTGCGGATTATTATGCTTGCGCTTGGGGTGAAGTGTTGAAATTAGTTACTCCCCCGGCTAGAAAAGCGAGATCGAAAAAAACGTTAACTGACTCGTCGCTACTGCCGTATAGTTTTCTAAGTTCGCATTCAGATTTATTTTCCCGCATTGAGGTTATCCCGCGCGAACCGCAACTACCGACGAGAGAGCAGCAGAGAGCACTCGATTTAATTGTTCAAAGCTTGCACGTAAATCAATTTAAAACCATTCTGGTGTATGGTGTTACTGGCAGCGGGAAAACTGAAATATACCTGCAATCAATTGCAGAATGCTTGAAACAAGGGAAATCCGCATTGGTGCTGGTTCCGGAAATAGCGATAACCTATCAAATCGTTAAACGGTTTAAAGACCGGTTCGGAAATAAGGTTGCAGTGCTCCATAGTGGATTAACACCATCCGAACGATATGAGCAATGGAAATCAGTTAAACGCGGCGATATTCGGATCGTCGTTGGCGTGCGCTCAGCCGTATTCGCTCCATTATACAACCTTGGACTCATTATTGTTGATGAAGAACATGAAACCAGCTATAAACAAGGGAATACCCCACGATATAACGCCCGCGATGTAGCGGTGCTCCGTGGGAAAATGCTGAATGCGACCGTCGTTCTCGGGAGCGCAACGCCTTCGCTTGAAAGTTATTACAATGCGAAAATAAATAAATATCAATTAGCTGAATTACCGAATCGAATTGATAATCGGTTAATGCCGAAATTTACCATAATTGATATAAAAGATGAAGTTCTAGCTGACCCGGAAGCGAAAATCGTATGTCGGCGATTACGAGAAGCGATTTCTGACCGATTAGCAAAAAAAGAGCAGACGATTTTATTCTTGAATCAGCGGGGATATGCGCGAATCGTTCTCTGTCGCGTTTGCGGGCATCGAGAACTCTGCGAAGATTGTTCGACAACCGTCACCTATCATTTAACCACTAACCAGCTGCAGTGCCATTATTGCGGGAAAACATATCCGATACCGAAACTCTGTCCGGAATGCGGTGGAAAATTGATACGGTATCTTGGGGTTGGAACCGAACAGGTTGAAACTGAAATGCGCCAGTTATTTCCAGAAGCGAACATCGCGCGGTTAGATATGGATATCCGGAAATCACCAGGATTATATGAAACCGTACTCGAAAATTTTATCCTTGGGAAAACCGATATATTAGTCGGAACCCAGATGATAGCGAAAGGAATTGATGTTCCGAATGTAACCTTAGTCGGCGTGATTAATGCGGATACCTCGTTAACCGCGCCGGATTTTCGCGGGGCGGAACGAACCTATGCCTTATTAACCCAGGTTGCTGGTCGTGCTGGTCGCGGGAATATTCCGGGCGAAGTTATCGTTCAGACCTTTTATCCGAATCATCCGGCGATTATTGCTGCTAAACAGAATACTCGGCATGAATTCTATCAATTCGAATTGAATAATCGGAAGAAACTGGTTTATCCACCGTTCCGGCATCTCGGATTAATTGTGGTTTCACATCGGAAACTCGAAACTGCGCGCTCGGTCGTAGTGAACCTAGCGGATTTGTTACGTGAGAATGTTCAGATTGATGAAACCACGAAATCACCGATAGTTGAAATATACGGTCCTGCGGTTGCGCCGATCCCGAAATTGCAGAAGAAATACCGGTTCCAAATCCTCTTGAAAGCGAAAGAAACGAGCGCACTCCGTGAACTCTACCAAACCAGTATTCTCCAACTTCCGCAACGAACGAAAATAGGCAATACTTCAATCACTATCGACGTTGACCCGATTCAGATGATGTGATTTATTTAGATTGGTAAGAAAAATAACTATGCAATTTGGATTTAATACGTTTAAAGAATATGATAAAGTAATTTATACATCAATCATATTGCCGCAATCGCGTTGATTATAACTGCGATATACTTTCAGCCCCGGTTTATTCAGGGCGGAGTAGCATATAAACTATCTCATATTGGTGGTGGAGAACCTACTCAAGGATTAATAAATAAAGTAATCAAAGAAAACCTCTTGGTAAATCGGAATTAGTTGCACTGCTTAACGAAGGGAATTCTCGGGCGAAAACCAATGCAGCGATAATTTTAATTAAAAAAGATTATCTAGATAAAGACAGTATGCATTTGATTTTCGCTCAACTTCCGCAGATATATGATAAACAGGTGGATTAGCAGCAATCCGATTCTAAATCCCCTTAAAATCAGAAGAGAGTAGTATCTTCTACAACCTTTATTAAACCGGTATACTTCAACTTTCGTGACGAATCAAAATTAGGTATTACCAGATTACCGTTGTTCTTGAACAAATAAAAAGATGAACGCCTGCAATTACAGTAGGGTTGCATTGAACTCTGCCGGAGCTCAATGCAAGTTCAGCTAATTCTAACCGATGGTCATAATTTTCATTTCCAATTGAAAGAACGAGAGTTATCCGTTCATTTTGAATTTTACACAAAACTTATATTGTATAATCAAGCTGGCTGACAGCCTGCGATACTCTAGCTAAACCAAACGAGTTTAGGATAAAATTAAATAATGCCCCAAAATGGGTAAATCAAACTTCGTTTTAGTAGTATGGTTATGGTCAAGGAGTTAGGTATCTAAGTGAAGTAAAGTAGGTATAAGAGTAACACTTAAGACCAACACCATAACTCACTACTTACTCTTTACCTAACTCCATGACTTATTTTACAAGCTGTTAGATCAATATGGATAAATCAAAAAAAGCGAAATATCTTATTGGTGTAGATTTAGGTGGGACGACGATTATAACCGTGGTTACTGATATCAACGGGAAAGTTATCGCATCAGTTAAATGTTTAAGTGAAGTGAAACAAGGTGTAGATGCGGTAGTCAACCGTATTGTTGATACCATTTATGCGACCGTAGCGAAAGCGAAAATTCAAATTAATCAGATTATCGCTATTGGAGTTGGTGCGCCGGGTCCGTTGAGTACTAAAACCGGCGTTATTATCGATGCACCGAATTTGGATGGCTGGGTGAATGTTCCTTTACGTGATATGGTGAAAAAAGCGTTTAGAAATACAATCCCAGTTTTCTTAGATAACGATGCGAATGCGGCAGCGTATGGCGAATTCTGGGTTGGTGCAGGGAAAAAGGTTTCGAATTTGATTATGTTAACACTCGGAACTGGTATCGGCGGCGGAATTATTATTGATAAAAAACTCTATCGCGGACCGGATGATACCGCCGGTGAACTTGGACATATATCGGTTTTCCCGAACGGACCGGTTTGTAATTGCGGGAATCATGGTTGTCTAGAAGCCATCGCCTCGGCAACCGGAATGGTTAATCGTGCGGTAGATGCGTTACGGCTCGGTAGGAAAAGTATACTCCGGGAACTGGCAGAGAATGATTTGAATAAGGTTACTGCAAAGATGATATATGATGCGGTGTTGAAAGGTGATACGTTAGCGAAAGATATTATGCGAGAGACCGGGCGGTATATTGGGATTGCGGCAGCGAGTCTGGTAAATATCTTCAATCCGGAGATGATAGTGTTCTCCGGTGGAATGATTAATGCTGGAGAATATCTATTTAATCCGATTCGGGAAGAAGTGAAAAAACGCGCGTTCCCACAACCAGCGAAACGGGTTAAAATTCTTCCGGCGAAACTCGGCGAATATGCCGGAGCAATTGGCGCCGCTGGAATTGCATTGAAAGAACTTATAGGCTAACCGCAAAAACGCAAAAAAGTTCTCTTGAGTGAATTTTTGGAATTATCGTAGCGTACTTAGCGGTTATTTTTTTATCCCTGTAGCTAGGATATGGAAGCTATTGAACAGAAAAAGAATATAGAATCCAAAAAATTTGATATCATAGTCGTTGGTGCGGGACATGCTGGCATAGAAGCGGCGTTAGCTGCTGCGCGGATGGGTTGCGAAACCTTGCTTCTAACCATCAATCTGGATACCATCGCGTTAATGCCATGCAATCCTGCAATTGGTGGTCTAGCGAAAGGGCATTTGGTGCGGGAAATAGATGCGCTAGGTGGCGAAATGGGGAAAGCTATCGATAAAACCGGAATCCAGTTTCGGATGCTGAATACAGCGAAAGGACCAGCAGTTCGGGCACCACGGGCGCAAGCGGATAAAGAAGCATATCGGCTGGAAATGACGCGAGTTCTCCAATCCCAGCCGCGATTGACAATCAAACAAGCGATGGTAGATTCTTTACTCGTTGAAGATAATCGGGTACGTGGTATTAGCACGCAAACCGGTCGGGAATATTATGCTGAAGCTGTAATCGTTTCAACTGGCACCTTTCTAAATGGGCTTATCCATATCGGGTTATCACAGTATCCCGCAGGGAGAGCAGGCGAGTTTCCTGCTATCGGGTTATCTGATAGTTTACGGTCGCTGGGATTCGAATTAGCGAGATTGAAAACTGGCACTTGCCCAAGGTTAGATGGACGAACGATAGATGTTTCGAGATTAGCTCGGCAGGATGGCGATGTTCCTCCGCCGAAATTTTCGTTTTCTACAAAAGAAATTAACGTTGTTCAGGTTCCATGTTATATAACTTTTACCACGCCGCAAACCCATGAATTGATTCGGAATAATCTTGACCGTTCACCGTTATATTGCGGAGTAATTAAAGGGCGGGGACCGCGATATTGCCCGTCAATTGAGGATAAAGTTATGCGGTTTCCAGACCGCGATCGGCACCAAGTTTTCTTAGAACCGGAAGGGAGAAATACCGTTTCGATTTATCCGAACGGATTATCTACCAGCTTACCAGAAGACGTGCAGATAGCATACTTGCGAACAATCCCCGGTTTAGAAAAAGTCGAAGTTATGCGACCGGGCTATGCAATCGAATACGACTTCGTTCCACCGACCCAACTTCTGCCAACATTGGAGACGAAACTTATTCAGAACTTATATTTCGCTGGACAGATTAACGGTACCTCCGGATATGAAGAAGCAGCGGCGCAAGGGTTGATGGCGGGGATTAATGCGGTATTGAAATTGCGCGGTGAACCGCCGTTTATTCTTGACCGGTCACAAGCGTATATCGGGGTTTTAATTGATGATTTGGTAACGAAAGGGACTCAGGAACCGTATCGGATGTTTACTTCCCAGGCAGAATATCGGTTATTATTACGGCAGGATAATGCGGATTTACGGTTGATGGACTATGGATATAAATTCGGATTGATACCAGAAGAACAATATCAAGCGTTTAATGAATATCGGTCTGCAATTGAGAAAGAACGAGAACGACTGAAAAAAACGTATGTTAAAATTCAAAATACCAAACTCCAGACTCCGGAGTTTGAAGTAGCGAGTTTAGAGCAATTATTGAAACGGCCGGAAATTCGATATGCGGAATTAATCCAGCTGAATCCGGAATCAGCGCAGGTTCCTGCGCCGGTTGCAGAACAGGTAACGATTATGACGAAATATCAGGGATATATCGACCGCCAGTTAGCGCAAGTCGCTCGATTTCAAGAGTTGGAACAGAGAATACTACCGTCGGATTTAGATTATTCATCGGTATCAGGGTTGAGTAATGAAGCGAAAGAAAAATTAAACAAAATCAAACCAATTTCTGTGGGACAAGCATCGCGAATTGCTGGAGTTTCACCGAGCGATATCACCGTACTTTTAATCCATCTCCAAGCAAAAAAGTAATATTCTCGGAAGAAGAAAGGAACGGAAGAACTAAACAACATCAGAAAAATTTTTCCGTGCTTTCGTTTTTAAGTTCTTCCGAGGTATTTTTAGTTATGCCGATTCTATTAATTGGACTCTATATCGCCTGTGAGTTGATAGCCAATGTCACTGCATCTAAACCGATTGCTATGGGGAATATCGTTGTGCCAGCAGCGGTATTCATTTATGCGTTAACCTTCACTCTGATAGATTTGATAAATGAGAAACTTGGGAAAAAAGGTGCGCAGCAGGTAGTATATGCCGCTTTCGTTGCGAATATCATCTTAGCAGCATATATTCAGCTGGTTATCCTTCTACCGCCAGCGAAATTTTATCCTCATAACGTTGCGTTTTCCAGTGTGTTGGGGTCAACGCCGCGAATCGTTTTCGCAAGTTTAGTTGCTTATCTTATCAGTTCGCTGATTGATACGGAAGTATTCGCTTGGTGGCGGCAAAACGTCGGAAAACATAAATGGGCGCGAGTGCTGATAAGTAATGCTGTATCAACCTTGATCGATAGTGTATTATTTATTAGCATCGCTTTTATCGGTGTCCTTCCGGTTGTTCCATTGATTACTGGACAATATATGGTTAAAATGGCGGTCACTTTTATTAGCATACCGTTAATCTATCTTATTCGACAGAGAAGACAATGAACGCAACTATCACAATCAATTTATTGTTAATAGAGACAGATTACGTTATAATTTTCAACGTAATGTGTGGATTTCATTGGAGAGATTTCATCCGTTTGAATCGGTTCCGATCAATCTAAAATTGTTTTATTAATGATGAGGTTATGCGCGTAACTATCAAACATATTGCGAAACGTGCAAATGTATCGCATACGACTGTTTCTCGCGTATTCCATCAAGACCCGAGAATAAGTGAGTCGACGAAAAAACGGGTGCTTCGCATCGCAAAACAGTTAAACTACCGCCCGAATATCATGGCGCGAGGTTTGGTTAAAAAACAGACGTTTCTTATCGGGTTAGTGGTTCCGGATATCATGTCATCATTTTTCCCGGAAATTATTCAAGGGATAGAAGAAGTTGCTGCAAAAGAAGGGTATAGTATTATTTTAAATACTTCAGAAGGCGATACAGAACGAGAAATAAAGTATGTTGAATTGTTGTTAAGTAAGGGCGTTGACGGGTTGATTATTTCACCGGTTTTCGGGAGTGATGTGATTGACTTAGATGAAATTATTTATCGAGAGAAGAAACCCGTAGTCTATATCGGTTCACGGGTTCAAGGAGTAAAAGGATTGTTTGTTAGTGTCGATGATGAAAAAATCGGATATACTGCAACGAAGCATTTATTACAACTTGGGCATCGGGATATTGTTCATTTAGCAGGAAACCCGCATGCGATGTTGAGCCGGCATCGGCTGGCTGGATTTCAGAAAGCGTTATGTGAATATAAACTTGACCCAAATGGAAAAAGAATTATCCAAAGCGGATTTACGATTTCAGCCGGCGCACAAGCGATGGAAAAAGTCCTGCAAATGTCACCACGTCCGACGGCAGTGTATGCAGTTTGTGATACGGTAGCGGTTGGTGCGATGCAGGTTATTCGAAACGCGAAATTAACTATTCCTAAAGATATCGCGCTAGTTGGCACAGATGATTTGAGTATCTGTGAATTGGTTGAAATACCGTTAACCACGGTATCACAACCGAAATATCAGATGGGCGCGATAGCCGCTGAGAAACTCATTCAGAAAATTAGCGGGAAACCAGTTAAAGATTCACTGTTGGAAACGGAATTAGTTATTCGCGAATCCTGTGGTGCGAAGAAAAAGTAGTTGTATGCATTGCATATGGGATTATCTGGATTGACGAAAAAACCGAAGAATAGAAGACCGAAAAGGCATCAACCCGTTCAGATTCACGTTGGTTTTCTTTCCATAATTTTCACTCTCGTTTTATTGTTTACGGTAAATAGTTGTATCACCGTTTTTTCAAAAAACAAAGGAACTCAGTATACTCAGCCGAAACTGATTGAACACCGTGGGGTATGGATTCGTCCTCCGAAAGATATAAATGAAATACCGAAAATTCTGGATGATTTAACCACCGCACGGTTTACCATGGCGTTTGTTGAAACGTTCTACCATGGATTTACTATCTATCCGAGCAGAGTTTTTCCACAACGGCCGGAGTATATCGGAAAAAATGTTCTTCAGACATTTATTAACGAAGCTAAGAAACGGGATCTTGAAATCCATTGTTGGCTGGAAATATTTTATTGGCGACCAAGCCCGGAAACGGATAATCCGCAAACGCCGCTTCTCGATGAACATCCGGATTGGTTAGATTTGGATATAAATGGTATAACGACTGAAAAATTCGAATCGAACCATTATTTTGTTAATCCATCAGTGCCTGCGGTTCAGCAGAAATTAAAAGAATTAGTTGCTGAACTCTGCTCAACCTATGCGATCGCTGGGATTAATCTCGATTATATCCGCTACGCTGCGGGAACCAGCCAATTCGGTTATAATGCTTATGCACTCGATAAATTTAAACGATTATATGCTTATGACCCGAGAACGATTGACCGAACTAAAGATACCGTTAAATGGCTAGAATGGTCGCGATTCCGAGAACAACAGGTGACGGATGTCGTAGCGATGATTAACCAAGAGATTAAGCAGAAGAATAAATCGGTGAAATTATCAGCCGCCGTTTTCCCAGATTATTATAAAAACCGATTTCATGATAGCCGATTGCAGGATTGGGCGACCTGGTGTCAGGAAGGATATTTAGATTTTTTAACTCCGATGTGTTATCGTTATTCCCTTGATGGGATTCAAGAAGAGATAAAAATATCGCAATCAAACTCTGGAGTTGTTCCGGTGTATCCGGGATTAGCAGTTCGTGCAGGAACGAAACATCCGGAGTTAACCCAGCAGATTCAACTTGCGCGAGATATGGGCTGTAACGGCGTAGTCGTTTTCTGTTATAGTTGGATGACTACGTTCCCCAATATTTTTATCGATCTTGGAAATATGAAATAAACTTCTGCACCTAACCGCTAAGGCATAAAGATACACAGAATATAATGGAGGTAAATAGTAGTGATTTTTATGTCTATGGTGAATTGAATCTATTAAACTTAACTATTTAACTATTTAACAGGAGGATACCCATGGTTATCGGAATAGTATTAATAGTAATCTTTTTAATCATGATGGTATTAATGTATCTGAATAAAATTTCTGCGTTGTTAGCGTTACCGCTTATGGCGATTCTATTTGCGATTATCGGCAGTATTCCGTTACTTTTTCTTGGCAGTAGCTATCAAGGTATAGTTCCGGAGACAGTTCAGCTAGCACCAGCAGAATCGCAAAACATAACGTTTAGTCTCTATAGTGAATCAACCGGCGGAACACCGTTATGGTCGGAAACGCAGTCGGTTAAAGTAACGAATAGGTCGTATTCAGTTATCCTAGGGAATAGTAGGACTATTCCTCGGCGGCTATTTGATGGCCAAACCTATTATCTTGGGATCCAATATGGTAAATCGGCTGAACTTACCGAACGGGAAGTAATCATTTTGACTTCATACGGCTCGCAAATCTGGACGAAATTGACGACGAGTGGATTGAGTAAATCGTTCAGTTACCTACGCGATTTAGCAGCGAATAATGATGTATTGAAAGTAGTTATCGGCGAAGGGTCATTGCGTTTGCATGAAGCGTATACGTTAGCATTATTCGGCGGGATGCTCGCGCTTTTCGTTCGGAAAAAAGGAATCGCAGAAGCGATCATCCGAATCGCAGCAGAGCTTGCGGGAGATAAACCGGTCGTTGTCGCTATTGTTATGATGCTGGTTACTGCCGGATTGTTTATCACGCTCGGGGGATTAGGTGCGATTATTATGGTCGGCAGTATTATCTTCCCGATTATGCTTTCGCTCGGGACGCCGCCGTTAATCGCTGCAGGGGTAATGTTAATTGGAGTTTGTGCTGGCGGCTCATTATTCCCTGGTAGCTGGGTGTTCTATGAAAATACGCTCGGGGTTCCAACCGATATCACCCGTGCTTTTGCAATCAAAATTGCCGGATTATACATTCTTATCGGATTAATTTTTATTCTTATCGGATTACGCAAAAAAAATATGGTGCATTATTGGGCAGAAGAAATTCAAACGGAGGAACCGACGAAAAAGAAAATCAGTATTCTAGCGCTCCTGACTCCGCTCGTACCGATCATTTTAGTTTTATTATTCAAGGTACCATTTTTTGCTGCGTTTATTGCCGGATTAATCTGGGGGTTAATCACTACTTGGGAGAAAGGAGCTATCAAATCGTTTACGCAAGCGCTGTTTGAAGGCGCAGAAAGTGTTCTTCCCGCAGTATTGTTAATGATTGGCATCGGGATGCTATTAAAATCGGTTACCTTGGAGACCGTTAAAGGATATTTACAACCGCTGTTATCGAGCATTATTCCCAGTAGTAGACTCGGATATCTTGTAGTATTCACTCTACTCGCACCGTTAGCGTTATATCGCGGTCCGTTAAATGTCTGGGGGATGGGTTCTGGACTTGCGGGGATAATGCTAGCGACGGGAACGTTACCTCCGCCAGCGATTATGGGATTATTTATATCCGTCGGTGCAATTCAAGGAGTTTGCGACCCAACCAATACCCATAATGTCTGGATTGCCAGTTATCTCGGAGTAGATGTTATCGCGATAACGAAAAAGCTCATTCCATATATCTGGGTTCTTGCAGCGATTGGGTTAGTCATTTCTGCAATGAGTTATTTATAATGGAACCGTTGGATTTCGGATTTCAATACTATGTCGTCTTGGCATTATGTTATAGATGAAAATAAGATAGCCGAAAATCGGATACATTTGGTTTCTCCGAAAGGTATCCCGATTTTATTGATTAAACAGCGCGAGCGGATGTATGCGATATCGAATATCTGCGCCCATATGGGGTGTCCGCTTCACACCGGGAAACTCGATGGATTTATTCTCGCCTGTCCTTGCCATGCATGGAAATTCGATATCCGCACAGGACAAATGGTCGAAGCGAAAGAAATCAAAATCCCAATCTATGCATTGAAACGAGAAGCTGGGAAAATATATATTAATTTGAAGGATTAAATACTATGAAAAAAGTATTTATTTATGCGTTAAGTACTTGTCCATGGTGTGAGAAGACCAAACAGTTTTTTGAAGAACGGAACATTCCATTTGACTATGTAGATTGCGACTTGTTGGATGAAGATGAACAGGAGCAAACGTTTCAGAAAATGTTGGATATTTCTGGGTCAACCGCAACTCCGGTTGTACTCATCGGGGATAAGGTTATCATTGGTTATCATCCAGACCAATTCCTAGAAGCGTTAGGATTAACGTCATAATACATTCAACGATGTAAATTCAAATGGTAAAACAGTTGTCGGTTTTTTGTTTTGAGACTAACCACCGGTAACTGCCGACTATAACATAACCGAATGAATTCTGAATCTCGGAAAAAAGCGTTGCGTTATTTCTATCAGAGAGTGGTTGAACCGTTAGGATATAAATTCAGTCCGGATACGGAATTAGTTGAATTTCTGCTCGAACAGGAAGTAAAATTAGAACAGAAACATGGTAGTCCCTATTGTCCCTGCCAAGGGTTAACCAAAGACCGAGAACGGAATCTACGGATTATTTGCCCATGTATTCCATATCATCGGGAACATTTTGATGTGATGAAACGATGTTGGTGCGGGTTGTTCGTTCATCAAGATGTGACCAATCCGGAGCAATTAGAGCAGATTTCGGCTGAAGAAGCGAAAAGGAGAATAGCTGATGTTCATTGAAGTAGCGAAATTATCGGATATTGCGCCCGGTGGATTGATTGCCGTTGAAGTCCAGGGGAAACGAATCCTGCTCGGGAATCTACAGGGCAGGATTTATGCAGTTGAAAATCGCTGCGGACATATCGGTGCACCGTTCCATACCGGCGGAACCCTTGATGGATATATACTCACCTGTCCATTGCATTTCGCCCAGTTCGATATCCGAACTGGAGAAGCATTATGCTTCCCGATGCTCCGCAATACCCCCAACCTAGAAACTCATAATCTAACTACTTACCCAGTTAAGATAGATAACGATTCTATTCAAATTGAAATATAATTGAGGTTTAATACATTACCCCAGTATCTTAAAACCCTTGGAGATACGGATAAAAACAAGAGCGGGTTAAAGCCGCTCTTGTTCCTCTACGGGATAACCCAACCGAAAAGAGATAGATAAATAGGTACATTAAGACATCAAAACGGTAATATATTTTGGTGTCTTTGTGCTGCGGTAGGTTGAATTTGTATTGTATTTTGCTAGAAAATGGGGTTATTTAGAAACCGAGGTTATAGTCGGTTTGCTTTCATTCGATACACGGTCTACTGCTGTTATTGCATACCGAATATCAGCTATTTTGATATCCGATGGTAGGGTATCAGCAAAACTCGTTAACGAAGCAGGCAGAATCGCGATAAGTTCCCAATTTGCCGTTCCGATTTGGCGATATATCGCCCACCGCCATAATGCGCGATCGTCTCGAGCGGATCTTACTGGTTTCCATTCGAGCTGCATGATAGTATTTCCTTTTGAAACTGCGGTAACCTGTGCGGGTTGCTCGGGATAATAATTCCGTTTCCATTCCATTGCTGGAACCAGCGCTTTTTGCGGATATATTTCTTGTTGGAATACTTCTTGGATTTTTCCGCGATTCCGAACTAATCCTTTTATGCTAAAGAAGATATTTCCAAGCGCTTTTTGTTCTCGAGTAATTTTAACCTGATTGACGATTTCGCGATTCGCTGCAGTCGTTGCGGTTGAACTTGCCGCCCGTGACCCGCCACCCCCGAGAATGTTCCCCGCATAGATATGCCGCGCACGAATGTTCTGCTGTAACCACCATTCGAGTAGTTTCGGATAACTCTGCCCAGGCGAATCAATCCGCCAATAGAGTTGCGGGGTGAAATAATCTACCCAGCCTTCTTGCAGCCATTTTCGCGAATCAGCATATAACGTCGCATAAGCATTCAATCCGGTTATTCCCGGCGGATATCCCGGTTGCCAGATTCCGAACGGGCTAATCCCGAATTTTACCCACGGTTTCTCTTTTAGAATCCCGAGATATACCTGCTGAACCATCGAATTGACATTCTCTCGGCGCCAATCATCTAATTTGAGTTTTCCACCTGCGCTCGTATATTTGCTATACGAATTGCTATCCGGAAATGCTTCTCCCGGAACCGCATACGGATAAAAATAATCGTCAAAATGTACGCCGTCAATATCATAACGACGAACCACATCAAGAATAACATTCACGGTATGCTGTTTGATTTCCGGTTCGCCGGGATCCATCCAATAATTCTGCCCATACCGATGAACATATTCAGGGTGAGTCTTCGAAATATGATTTGATGCGAAAGAAGCTTGCGAAGTAAACCCGGCACGATATGGATTAAACCATGCATGGAGTTCTAATCCACGTTTATGACATTCAGCAACTGCGAATTCTAGCGGGTCGTAATAGGGATCGGGCGCTTTTCCCTGTTCTCCGGTTAACCAGACCGACCATGGTTCGAGTTTCGATGCATAAAACGCATCTCCTGCCGGACGAACTTGGAAGATTACCGCATTTAAATTTAGTGCAGTACATAAATCGAATAGTTTGATTAACTCCTGCTGTTGTTCCTGAACTGGTAACCCTTTTCGCGATGGCCAATCGATATTATTAACCGTAGCTATCCATACACCGCGAAATTCGCGTTGCGGGAACGTAACTTGCTCTTGTGCTTTGCTTTTTCTTGCCATATCAGGAAAAAGAAGAATAACCAGCAATAATCCGAAAATAATTGTTCGCATAACGAGTAACCATTATCGCTAAAAAAAGCATCTGATGTCAAATGAAAACGAAACCAAATTTTATCAACTCAACTTTTGGTCTCTTTGTGTCTTGGTTAAGAGGTTATTTAACAAATCGGTATTTAATCAGTGTATAGAGTGAAGTAAACCCGTCTTTCCACCGGACTTTTTTCCCTTCATCGCGACTTCGTGGCGTATATTTTATCGGAATCTCGGTTATCTGAAATCCTTTTTTAATCAATTTCACCGCAAGTTCAACCGTGAAATTAAAATCGTTACTTTTAATTTCAATATCTTTCACAGCTTCTGCGCGAAATACCTGGTAGCAGGTTTCGACATCAGTTAATTTACTACCGTACAGTAGATTCACTAACCAGGTTAAAAACTTATTCCCGAATAGTTGTAACGGATTCATGTATCCGGTCGATTTGCCAAGGAACCGAGAACCGAAAACTACTTTCGCCGCATTCGATTCAATCGGTTGGATTAACGCCGGATAATCTGCAGGGTCAAGCTCCAAATCGCCATCCTGAAAAATATAGATATCGCCGGTAGCATGTTGCATCCCGAGTTTTAATGCTGCTCCCCGCCCGCGCGGTGCCGGTTCGTAGATAACTTTCGTATCCGGTTGGTTCGCTTCTTCTGCGAGAATCTCTTTGGTTCCATCAGTTGAATTGCCATCAACCACGATGATTTCTTTCTCAATTGGAACATTGCGAACCTTTTGCAAAATTTCACGAATCGTATTTTTTTCGTTATATACCGGAACTATGACTGATAGTTTCATTTTTATTAATAACGAAAAAACGGAATAACCAACAGTTCTTTCGTTCCTAAGTTTTTACGTCCTTAAGTCATACGGTATAATTATGTAATAAATATTATATCAAGAAGGAGTAGAGTTATGCCTAAAGAACGAGTAGCTTTAGCGCTTTATACCGTTCGCGATGAACTGGCAAAAGATTATATCGGAACATTAAAAAAAGTTGCGGAAATCGGGTATCCGGCAGTCCAGATTTCCGGTTCATGGAGCGGGAATTTATCCGCGCAAGAATTGAAATCTGTTTTAGCTGATTTCGGCTTAACCCCTGCGGGAGCACATGTCCCACTCGATAAATTAGAAAATGAACTGGAAAGTGTTTTAGAATTTCATAACCTTATTGGCAACAATTATCTTGTTTGTCCATGGATTCCGGTTGAAAGACGGCAAACGGTTGATGATTGGAAGAAAATAGGAGAGATTTTTAATCAAATCGGTTCTCGATGTAAAGCGCACGGATTTGAATTCGCATATCATAACCATAGTTTTGAATTCGTTAAATTTAGTGGGAAATATGCGTATGATATTTTATTCGAAACCTGTGCTCCGGATTTGGTTAAAACCGAAATAGATGTTTATTGGGTACACCATGGCGGAGAAAACCCAGCAGAATATATTCGGAAATATGCGGATCGTAGCCCGTTAGTGCATCTGAAAGATATGGCGAATGATGAAAAGCAATCGTTCGCTGAAGTTGGATATGGCATTCTCGATTGGGATGATATTTTCGCTGCGTGCCAAGAAGCGAAAATGCAATGGTATATCGTTGAACAGGATGTGTGTCAACGGTCAGTATTTGAAAGTATCAAGATGAGTTTAGAGTTCTTGAAAAGCAAAGGAATCGTATAGCGCAACCACAACACCTTAACCTGTTCCTTTACACTTTACGAATTTGGTATTTGAACTTTGCCAATGAATATTGAATCCCGCTATTGGGCTGTCGTGGTTGCCGTATCAAGCGCTCCTACGCTTTCTCCGTTTTTATCCTTATTGTTTCTCTGATATTTGAGCACAGCTATATTATGCTGTTGCAGCGTGTAACTAAATTCGTGCGTGCCATCGTTGCGGGAAACGAAATAGAGATATCCGCTCGGGTCTGGATGTAACGCCGCTTCGATCGATGATAATCCCGGATTACAGATTGGTCCCGGAGGTAATCCTCGATGTAAATACGTATTATACGGTGATTCGACCTGCATATCTTCTTTCGTTAACAGCTCTGTCGGTTTTTTAACAATATATCGTATGGTCGGGTCGCATTGGAGTGGCATGCCGCGTTTAAGCCGATTATGGAATACTGCGGAAATAAGTTTTTTCTCGCTTTCACCGCCAGTCTCTTTTTCGATTAATGACGCTAACGTGATTATCTGGTCGAGAGAAAATTTCGTATGTTTCTTAGCATTTTCATAAAGCGGGATAACCTGTTTATCGAATTCAACGAGCATCAAATCGATAGCTTTTTTTGCCGGAATATTCGGATAGAAACGGTAGGTATCCGGAAATAAGTATCCTTCCAGATTATTGCGCGAGATTCGATATCGAGCTAAATATTCCGGGGACTGCGCTGCGGCAATGAAATCTGTTGCGGTTACAATCGCCCGAGATTGCAAAAGATTAGCAATTTGTTCGAGATTATATCCTTCCGGAATAGTTACCATTGAACCGGTAGCTTCTGCTCCAACCTGTAACCGATTGACGATCTCAGCTAAACTCATCTGCGAATCGAGCTGATAGTTTCCGGCTTTCAGACTTTTCGAGGCGCCGCCGAGTTTAACATACAAAACGAATAACAGCGGTGAATTGATTAATTCTGCTCGCTCCAATAATAACGCTATTCCGTAGGTGCTGGTTTTCGGGGGGATAATAACCGTGCGCGAATAGTATTTACTATCGTAAGGGGTATAAATATTGATGTAGAGAATAATCAGAATATCAAGGAGCAGAAATATAATGATAGCTAAAATGATTTTATTTTTTCGTTTCATGCGCATCAAGATACCCCTGTAGGATTAATACCGCTGCGAGTTTATCGATCACCTGTTTCCTTTTTTGCCGGGATACATCAGCTGTAATAAGGGTTCGTTCCGCTTCTTTGGAGGTCAGCCATTCGTTCCAGGTATGAATTGGGATATCAATATGTTCTTGCAACAGCTGGATGAACCGTTGAACTTTATCCGCTTGAATCTGGAGTGTTCCATCAAGCCGTCGAGGTAACCCAACCACAATTTCAGTAACCTTATTTTCTGCAATAATATTTTTAATTTCTCGAATATCTTTTTCTTTTGACATCCGATGGAGAACTTTTAACGGAACCGCAATATTTCCATCGCCAGCTGAAATAGCCACGCCGATACGTTTTTCCCCAACATCAAGACCGAGAATAGACATAATGAAACGTAGAAAGTAGTATAAGATTAATCAGTGTCAAATGGTTTAATCCCAAAGTATCTCATGTTGCAATGTGTCAAATTGGGTTTTAATTTAACATTTCGCATTGACATTATCTCTGCATCATCTGTTTAACGAATTCAGGAACCTGGGATAACGCCTCATCTAATTTCGCTGGATTTTTCCCGCCTGCCTGAGCAAGGTCAGGCCGACCACCGCCGCCACCATCAACTATCGCTGCAATTCGCTGGATTAATTTTCCCGCATGAACCCGATTGGTTAAATCTTTAGTAACCAGCGCAATTAAGTAAACTTTATCCGCTAAACTCGACCCGAGAACAGCTACCGAATTATGCAGTCTGGCTTTTAACTGGTCAGTTATACTCAATAATGTTTTCTGGTCACCATCTTTTATTTTCTGAGCAATAACTTTGATACCATTAGTTTCAACAGCTGATTGCAGGATTGATTCTAAATTAATTGAGGTCTTCTGCGTTTTAAGTTTTTCAATTTCTTTATGTAGTTGTTTAGTTTCAGCGACTAGCGATTCAATTCGTGAATATAGTTTATCTGGCTCAGATTTAACTAATTCTGCGGTATCAAATAGTATCCGTTGCATTTTTTTCAGATAGTGAAATGCGGTTTTTCCGGTAACCGCCTCAATTCGGCGAACTCCGGCGGCAACAGCACCACTGCTTACAATAACAAATAAACCAATATCACCAGTCCGCGCTACATGGATTCCACCGCACAGTTCAATCGAAAAATCCGCAACTTTAATCACGCGAACCAATTTCCCATATTTCTCACCAAATAAAGCGATTGCACCAAGCCGGTTCGCTTCCTCAACCGACGAAATCAGTGCTTTAACTGGGAGATTGTTTTGAATTTGTTGATTAACAATTTCTTCAACGCGATTAAGTTCTTCTTCGGTTAGCGCTTGATAGTGAGTAAAATCGAATCGGAGTCGGTCTGCAGCGACTAACGAGCCAGATTGATGCACATGGTCACCGAGCACGCGACGTAATGCAGTATGCAGGAGATGCGTAGCCGTATGGTTTCGTGCGGTGTTATACCGTTTTTCACTATCAACGGTTAAAAGATAGTTTTCTCCAACGTTAACTTTTCCTTTTTGAATGTTCACCTGATGGATAATTGAATTCCCAACTTTTTTGACCGTAGTAGAAACTTCAGCTTTAGTCCCTTTTCCTTTAGTGATACATCCGGTGTCTCCAACCTGTCCGCCGGATTCTGCATAAAACGGGGTTCGGTCAAACACAAGTTCAACCGTCTCGTGGGGTTCAGCCGATTCAACAATTTGTCCGTTTTTAATTATCGCGAGTAGTTTTGCATGAAGCTTTTCTTTTTTATACCCAAGAAATTCCGTATCCCCGAATTGTTTCTGTATCTGATGATAGACATCAGATACTTTCTGTTCACCGGAACCAACCCATGCAGCTCGAGCTCGTTCCTGCTGCAGAGATAATTCAGCGTTAAATCCGGATTGGTCAACGGTAAGTTGATTTTCTGCAGCAATATCCATAGTTAAATCTAATGGGAACCCATACGTATCGTAGAGTTTAAACGCAATTTCTCCAGGAATAACGGTATCCCCAGTTTGTTTTAATTTATTGATCCATTCATCCAGTAGCGCTAATCCTTGGTTGAGTGTGGTTTCGAACCGTTTCTCTTCCGTAAGAATAATGTTTGAAGTATGTTGCCAGCGCGTTCGCAAGTCCGGATACGTATCCTGCATCAACTCAACCACTTCGCCGGCTACTCGATATAAGAACGGTTCTTCTATTCCCAATAATTTTCCATGGCGATAGGCGCGACGAAGAATCCGACGGATAACATACCCGCGTCCTTCGTTCGAAGGGAGAATACCTTCACTGATAGCAAAGGTTAACGCACGACTATGGTCAGCGATAACCCGAAACGATATATCGGATTTCGCATCACTTCCATAGCGGATATCCGTAAACTCATGAATGTAATGAATTAGCGGTCGAAATAAATCTATCTCGAAGTTGCTCCGTACTCCTTGAACAATTGCTGCGGTTCGTTCTAATCCCATGCCAGTATCAATATTTTTCTTGGGTAAGGGAAGTAAAGTTCCATCCGCTTGACGGTCAAATTGAGTGAAAACCAAATTCCAGAACTCAAGGAACCGATCGCAATCACATGCTGGAGAACAATTCGGTTTCCGACACCCTACATTTTCTCCTTGGTCAATCAGAATCTCAGAACAGGGTCCACAAGGACCTGTTTCACCCATCTGCCAGAAGTTGCTTTCCTTCCCTAATCGGACAATCCGATTTGCCGCTACACCAGCTTCTGTATGCCAGAAATTAAACGATTCATCGTCATCGGTATAAATTGAAATCCATAATTTTTCTTTAGGCAGATGCAATTCTTCGGTAACAAACTGCCATGCCCAGCGAATTGCTTCCTGTTTAAAATAATCGCCAAATGAAAAGTTACCGAGCATTTCAAAAAAGGTGTGATGGCGAGCGGTACGACCAACATTTTCTATATCAGAGGTTCGTAAACATTTTTGACACGAAACAGCACGGGTATATTCGAGGTTAATCTTCTGCAGAAAATGGTCTTTAAACTGCACCATTCCAGCACTGGTAAATAATAACGTTGGGTCATGCTTTGGAATTAACCCATCGCTGGGTACTAACGTATGTCCATACCGTTGAAAAAACTCTAAGAAACGTAACCGGATTTCTTTCGTAAGCATAAAACGCTCCTGGCGCTATAAACACATAATGCTGAATGCCAATGTCTTCTCATTGACTATTCAGCATTATACTATAGAATTATGCTAATCTTCGCAAATATTTTTATGCTATAAATACTCGCTTAAATAGATAGATGATTAACCAATTAACTTAAGATAAAACTATGGTAGAGGTTGATTATACGATGATATTTCTTTAAATCAAAATTAAGCACTGTTACTATATATTCCCTATACGATAGCTATGAAGAATGGTGGACAGGGGAGGATTCGAACCTCCGAAGGCATCGCCGGCAGATTTACAGTCTGCTCCCTTTGACCGCTCGGGAACCTGTCCTCGATATTTAGCGTATTATTGTACCACGAAACAACAAAAATTTAAAATGATGGAGCCGGCGGAGGGACTCGAACCCCCGACAGGCTGATTACAAATCAGCTACTCTACCATCTGAGTTACGCCGGCTGATATTGCGAATAAAATGCCGTTCCAATAGCAATATTGGAACGGCATCTCAATATTATTTTACTCGATATCCCTATTCTCCGCAAGATAGTAAGTATCCTTACTATGGCATTTTCCCCCGTGACCGTCCTGGCATTCCACCCATAGCTCCCATACCCATCAATTCCATCATACTGTTCGCTTTTTTGTATCCAGCAGGAACTTCAAACATATCCGTGGTTGCCGCATTCAACTTAATATTTTTCCATTCTATCGTCATCTTTTTATTATCCTGTATCATTTCATATTTAATTACCAGATTCTGTAAATCGGTTGCTTCCCAAATCGTGCCGGTATGTTTTTCGCCAGTTTTTTTATTAGTAATCGTTACGGTATATTTGACGCACGGATGTTTATCGATTGTTTCTGTACCAACCTTCACCTTATCTATTTTATAGTTGGGATCACTCTCGAACATTGCCGGGTCAGATTGCATCTTATTTTCTTCCCAGACATTTTCAAAATACATCTTTGTCGCAGGGTTAAGCATAATATTCTTTTTTACATCAGCGCGAACGATATGAATCATTTTGCCCATTTCACCTATATTCATTTCGGTGCGGATTTTCTTGCCATCGCGTGCATAATTCGATTGCATGGTATCCATAACCATCATTGCGGTATAATTAGTTGGTTCAGCAAAACAAATTCCTATGCTAAAAAGTATACTCAACCAACATAGCAGCATAAGTCTAACCTTCATAAAATCCCACCTTTCATTTTATACAGCATTAATTGTATCTAATTGCAACATTATTCTACTGGAATTTTATAGATTCAGCAAGCGGAAAATCATTGACACTACTTTTCAAAGTTCGCTATAATGCTACCATTAAATTATATACGATCTTCTGCGGTTAACGGAGGAGGAAATATGGCAAATACGTTTCCAGTCATAATCTTAATCGGTCGTCCAGCGGCTGGCAAAAGTGAAGTGATTGATTATCTGAAAAAGACACCGATCGAAGAACGCAAACAACGGTTTCATATCGGGGCATTTGTTGAAATCGATGATTTTCCTTATATCTGGGATTGGTTTGAAGAAGATGATATTCTCGAAAAATATGGTAAAGAACGATTACATACGCGGTCGGATTATTATTTTAAAGATGAATTTTTATGGAACGTTTGTATTGAAAAAATCAACAATGCGTTTGCTAAAAAACTGCGCGATAATCCGAATTTCCTCGAAGAGAATACCGCCATCATTGAATTCGCGCGCGGCGGTGAAAACGCATTTGCAGAAGCATTTTCCTATTTATCCGAAGCGATCTTACAACATGCGGGAATTTGTTATATTAAAGTATCTTATGAAGAATCCTGCCGCAAGAATCGGCGCCGTGCCCGGAAAGGACTAGAGGATAGCGTTTTATACCATTCGTTACCAGATGATAAGATGGAATATTACTATAAAATTAACGATTGGGATAAGATTGCACCTGGTAATGAAGGTTTCATCGAAATTAAAGGATATAAAGTTCCGTATGTCGTTTTCGATAACGAACCGGAAAAAACCGATGACCCTGCAAAACTTGGACCGGCGTTAGAAGATGTTTTCGGTCGGTTGTGGAACCTAATGAAAAAATAACTTTTTTCAAAAGAGGATTAAATGTATGGGTAAAGTGCAAGAAGGTAGTACTCGGCAACTAATAACATTTTGTGCGTGGTATTTCTTTTTGTATGTTATAACGGGAGTCGCCGTAAAATATTTCACCGGACCAGCAGATAAAGGATTGCTTGGGGTCGGCGAAATGGAATACTTGGTATATAACACGATAGGTGGTAGTTTAATTTGTTTAGCGATAGTATTTCTCTACCGCTGGTATCGGCTCAAATCGAATCAGTTAGTTCCATTCGGGAAATGGAAAATTCCAGTAGAGATTTATTACATCATACCTTCCGGAATCTGCACCGCAGTGGTTATTCCCACGACTACCTTGATGTATCTGTTGCCGATTTCGGTTATGGTTGCGATGGTAATTATGCGCGGAAGCATAATTGTGATCAGTCGAATTATTGATGCGATTCAAATTAAACAGGGTATCCTCCATAAGAAGGTTTATTGGGAGGAAGAAGTAGCGGTGATTTTTGCGATAATTGCGGTAAGTGTCCATATTATTTTTGGTAAAAAAGCTGGTGGATTTGATTTTTTACATTCGCCGGCAGCGATGGCAATTTTAGGCAGCTATTTAACGGCATATTTCATCCGTCTCTATATTATGAATTACTTTCGGAATACTCGCGGGAAAGGTGTCCCGCAAGATAATAAAGGATTTTTTGCCATTGAACAAATTGCTGCTTCATCTACGATGTTCATTGTAGGATTAATTTTATTCTATCTGGTACGTTCCGATGCGAAAGCAGTTGTTCTCTATCAGCAAGCACTTAGCAATCCAACAAAATATTGGCCTTGGGAAATCGCTTCCGGTTTACCCTATGGAATTCTAGCGTTCTTTTCAGTATTTTTGTTTATGTTTAAAGGACGAACCGCAACTTTTGCTGGACTATCAAATCGGCTAACCTCATTGGTTGCGGGGACAACCGCGACGTTGTTATTTGCAGTTATTTTCGGCGGTAAATATCCTAAAAAAGAAGACTGGATATCGTTAATTTTCATTTTTATCGCTGTCGGCTTCTTAGCGAGAGCGGAAAAGAAACGAATTGCAGAATTGAAAGCGCAACAAGAATTAGGCTAGATTATCGGGTAATACCAAGAATCGTGAGAACGGAAGAACAAAAAACCAGGTAGTATCGTGAGTTCTTCCGTTTTTGATTTTTTTTGTTGGTTTTCCTATCTCTCATCTGCGGGAATATACGCAGATTTGAATTCTTTCGGTCGTTTCACCGGATACACATCAACCAATTCATATTTTCGACTTCCAAACCCCAGTTTTTCTAATTCTTGCACCACAATATACGGGTCTTTATATACCCCATGAATTTTCTGTAACGGGTGACCTTTAACCCTCGGTTGATATCGCATTTCACCTGGTAGATTTTCTGCTAAAATTTTATGTGGTTTTAATAAATCTAACGATGCTTGTTCAATTGCTACGATATCATCTGAACCGAGAATACCAATATCCGGTAAAATTGGCATTCCAGTGAATCCAAAACAATCACAAACCGGCGTAACGTTATTGATGAGATTAATGAAAACCCGTTTTTCCGGTCTGAACGTTGATAAAACTAATCCCGCTGCAATAGCACACGCTACCTGAAACGAAGCAAATAACTCCGGCGATAGTTTCAATGCGCCATCCGGTGCGACTTTCAAACATTCAAAACATTGATTGCACGGTTCAAAATGCAAATGCAATTTATGCGAGTCTTTCTTATCAAAAACCAGTGCTTGCATCGGGCACGAGTCAATTATTTTCTGCATCGTTTTTCTATCCGAACATTGTTCTGGAAACCAGTAGGGTTCGAAATGAACGACATCATGTATGTTCGCCCGTGTTTCACCGATAAATCCTCCAAGAGCCAAGTTTTTAATGGCGCCGCCATAACTGCATGAAGGATGCCCTTTAACATGCGCGAAATCTATAAGAAACGTGGCATCGTGAATAAATCCGCCCATTTTCCATTCTTGAATGTTTCGATATACTTTTTGGAAAGTATAGAAATATTTTTCCTGTAAACCAGAGATTGGATACACCGGACATCCGAGAGTTTCGGTAGAATATCCGCGTTCGGCTGCAGAAATTGCTGACCGAGTCGTATCGGTTACAAATGGTTTTCCGCCACCATCTTTCACCGCTTTAACCACCTTTCTGACAAAAACCGGATGTATGGTCGAATAGCCGACATTACCACCCAGATGCATTTTGATGGCAACGATTTCGTTCTTTACTCGGTCGCGAATCGCGAGTTTATCGAGAATTAAATCTAATTTAGCTGGTAAAGTTTCTTCTGCTTTTAATTGATACTGTTTAGCGGAACCAAAATATACTTTGTTAGCCATATCGTTTCGTCCTTTCTATCGATAAAACATCATATAAAGATAAATAATACCACAATAAACTGTCAAGTGATATTGTAGATGCAACAACGAGGTACAATTCAGACTATAGTGAAATTATTTAGCTATCCATTATGTGCGAGGAGATTGGTTGGATTAATTCCGGTGAATCATTTTTTGGATTATTAACTGCGGTTGAAACGGGATACATTTCCATCGCTTCATCAGGATAAGGTTTTAGCAGAGACAGTAAACGAGAAGTATCTTTATGCGCAACATCTATCCAGACTTCTTCATCAGATGGTCGGAGAATCACCGGCATTCGATTATGGATAGATGCAATGAATGCGTTTGCTGCGGTAGTAATAATGGTGAATGTTTTAATTTCCTGTTTCGATTCATCCAACCAAATGTCGTATAACCCAGCAAAAGAAAATAAGGAAACCTCTTTCAATTTAATTAAATACGGCATTTTTTGTCCGTTGATTTCTTTCCACTCATAAAACCCAGATGCTGGTACTAGACATCGTTTCGATTGCAACGCCGATTTAAAAGACGGTTTTTCCGCAATCGTTTCAGCTCGAGCGTTTATCATCTGGTAACCGATAGCAGGGTCTTTCGCCCAGAATGGGATTAATCCCCATTTCATTAATTCTAACCGAATCGGATTTTCTCGAATCACAATTGGAACGAGTTGCCCAGGAGCGATGTTATATCGTGCGGTTACCGAAAATGCTGGTTTTTCTTGAATTGCATATCGCTGGATGATACGTTCTGGCTCTAAGAGAATAAACCTACCACACATAAATTTATTATAGCATAGGAGAGCGAATTCTGGTTGTAGTTTCAAAATCTTTTTTGGTATGATGTATAACCGGTAAATGAGAGTAACCGTTCGGAAGGAAGAGGGATTATCCGTTTTCGATGACACGATACTCTTTCCTAATATAAAATTGAACCTTAAAATATGACTGACCAAATACGAAAACATGTGGTTTTCTTTGGAAAACTGTTCATTGTTATTGTAATATTCCTTCTGATATATCTCCTTTGGTCAATCCGGTACGGATATTTTAGTTCAGATGAGGTTAAGTTAGCCGATAGCCGGAAAATTATTCGATTTGAAGTACCTAAGAATTATCGGATTTCCTTAGTTACCAATTTACCATTAGCGCAAAGTATCGTTCTCGATAACTCTAGTACCGGTCAACGGATTTCAATTCAGCGTCGGCTCTGGCCTAGAAAAGACCGACTCCCGCAAGGGTTTATCGCTCGATTCAATCATCCGGGGAAAATTGTTGCATTCCGTACGACATTTACCCGACTTAAAAACCCGCTGATTCTTAAACATGGAAATACACTCGTTACAACCCATATCGTTCCGTATGTTCTGGTTGAAGACCGCCATGTTGCTCCGGTTAAAACCGGACTAGTTGCTTGTGTATATTGTCCGATAACAAAAAAGAGCTATTATATTACCAGCTCTGCCGAAGTGGATAAGTTTAATTGTGAAGAAATAATTCAGTTTATTCAGAAGATTCAATGTCATTAACCATGAGTTAATTTGCAGAATTAATAGACTAGCTAGAGCGTATTCTCTGTAATCTTGACGAGACGTTTTGATTATGATAATCCCATCTCCTGAATGGAAATCAGTGATAACGGAAATGTTCAAACAACCGGGTCTAATCATGCTGTTAGGTGCAATTGATACGGGGAAAAGTACGTTTGCGCAATATCTAATTCAGCAAGCACTTGAACAAAAATTAACCGTTGCGTTAATTGATGCTGATATGGGTCAGTCAACATTGGGCTTACCAGGTACGATTGGAATGAGATGTTTTACTCATCCAACCGATTTTCCGAAAGATCATTTAACTCTCGACGTGCAAGAACTTAGCAAAACATCAAAAGTGGTATTACACTTTATCGGAGATACTACGCCAGTTGGTCATCTGTTGACCACGCTTGTTGGAATAAAGAAACTGGTTGAAAAAGCAGTGGTATACAACGCGAATCTGGTTGTGATTGACACTACCGGCTTAGTTTATGGCGATATAGCGCAAGAGTTAAAATTTCGTAAAATTGAACTATTGCGTCCGAAATATCTAGTTGCATTTCAGCGGAATAAAGAAATCGAGCATCTACTGTCCCCGCAGGAGAAACTCGGTTGGAATAAGATATACCGGTTATTCGTTTCTGAAAAAGTTGTCCCACGAACCCAAGAGATGCGACGCATGTATCGCGAAAAGAAATTTGCTGCATATTTTAGTTCAGCACAATTACTTGAAATACCGTTAAGTCAAGTTGGATTTCATAACATGTGGTTTAATCTTGGGAGAAAGCTGCATCAAAATGAAGTTGCCTTTATAGAAACTACACTGGAGACCACGGTACTTTATGGTGAAAAATTCGGTGATAGTATTGGTTTAGTTATTGACGGAGGATATACCCGAGATGAATTTTATAAACTCAGTTCACATTTTGGGATAAAGAAATTTCACATTACTGAATTCGGACAACTTCAGAATTTAATGATCGGACTCAACTCTGAACAGAATGAGACTCTTGGTATCGGGTTGATTGACGATATCAATTTTCCGTCAAAAGAAATAAAAATATTTACACCTTTAGTCGATATTACATCTGTTCACTTGCTCGAATTTGGTTTCATCCGTATTGACCACTCGGGGAAAGAACTGGGACGAAATAATGCCAATAGCCATAATGTAAAACTATGGAGTAGAACCGCTGATTCCGAATAATCTAACCCTAGCGTAGGGCGGGAAACCAAATGGAGCTATCCAAATAAAAACCAAAGGAAAACTATGCATATCGACTCGTATGATTTTGGTAAAATCGTCATTAATGGGCAAGAGTTTCGATCTGATGTAATCATCTATCCGGATTATGTAGACAGTAATTGGTGGAGAAAGATAGGCCATGAACTCGGGATAGTTGATGTAGGAGAAGTCTTAACTCGTAATCCTGAAATTCTTATTATCGGAACAGGATATTTCGGGTTTATGCGCATCCTACCGGAAACTGAAAAATATCTGCAGGAACGGCATATTCGATTACTCGCTGGAAAAACAGGAGTCGTATGTAAAGAATATAACCAGCTTGCAGAATGTAAAACGCAGGTTATTGCTATGATGCATCTAACGTGTTGAATAGGATAAGACTATCATCAAACAAAATAACCGAAATCCCAAACCCGTTGATTAAATGAAATATCCATCGCTCCATTCTTGGACAGTTACTCCGCAAGAAGCTATAACCATTCAGAACGCACTGCGAGACCAGATTCGATACATTTCGATAAATATAGCATGGAGCAAATGCGATGTAATTGCTGGTATTGATGTGGGGTACTCTATTTCGCGAAATCAAGCAACCGCTGGAGTAGTGGTTTTACAGTATCCTACGTTAAAAATTGTTGAATCCGTTACCGCAACTAAAAGGATTCAATTTCCCTATGTTCCCGGTTTATTAACCTTTCGTGAAGGACCGGTTATTCTGTCAGCAGTTAGACAACTTAAAACCGTGCCGGATGTTTTCTTATTTGATGGTCAAGGGATCGCTCATCCACGGAGAATGGGAATTGCAACGCATCTTGGACTCTGGTTAAATAAACCGACGATCGGTTGTGCGAAAAGTTTACTCTATGGTCATGGGGTAACTCCAGGGAGTAAAAGAGGAGAAATATCATATTTATTTGATGAAAAAGAGTCCAATGAAATTATCGGAGCTATCGTTAGGACAAGAACACAGGTACGACCGGTTTATGTATCTGTCGGGCATAAAATTGATTTAAAACAAGCAATTGAAATTGTTCTCACGTGTACTCAAAAATATCGGATTCCAGAACCGATTCGGCTAGCGCATATTTTGATAAAACAGAAAGAGAAGAACCGATGATATGGGTCGATGCATCAACTGTGGAGTAATCTCAAAATTTGTGTCTTATCCACTCAATATTTGTTCAGCCTGTTTGCGGGATCAATTTGATAACGTGAGAGCGCAGGTTGAACACGTCCATTGTAAAATACGTGCAGAATTTGGTCTGCCGGAATATGCACCCAAACAACCCGATGGTATCCGGTGCGGGATATGCGTTCACGAATGCAGGATGGGAATAGGTATGCGCAGTTATTGCGGATTGCGATTGAACTGTGAGAATCAACTCAGCGGAGTTTCAGCAACGCAAGCGAATGTATCGTGGTATTTCGACCGATTACCTACTAACTGTGTTGCCGATTGGGTATGTCCCGGCGGAACGGGTTGTGGGTATCCCGACTATGCTTATGTCAATGGGGCAGAGTATGGATATAAAAATTTGGCGGTGTTCTACCATGCGTGTACATTCGATTGTCTTTTTTGCCAGAACTGGCATTATCGAGAACAAACATTTAACCAAAATTATGTTACCGCTGAACAACTTGCAGATGTAGTCGACGGGAGAACCGCATGTATATGTTATTTTGGCGGCGATCCAACCGCACAGTTACCCCATGCGATTTTAGTTGCTCGACTAGCACAACATAAAAAACGAAATCGGATTCTCCGTATCTGCTGGGAAACAAACGGGTCAATGAATCCTGAATTATTAGGAGAGATGCTCGAGTTAAGTTTAGAATCTGGCGGATGTATTAAATTTGATTTGAAAGCGTGGACGGAATCGGTTCATATTGGATTATGTGGTACGAGCAATAAGCGCACATTATCGAATTTCGCTCTTGCTGCAGAGCGCGTTCCAGAACGACCAATTCCACCACTTGTAATAGCAAGTACATTATTAATTCCAGGGTATGTTGAAATTGATGAGGTAAGTAAACTAGCTCAGTTTATCGCTCGTTTAAATCCGGATATACCATATTCATTGCTTGCGTTCCATCCGGAATTTTATATGACTGATCTACCACCAACATCAAAAAAACTCGCCGAAGATTGTAAACAGGCAGCATTACATGCCGGGGTTAATCGAGTTAATATTGGAAATATCCATCTCTTAACGGGGTGAATCCATAAATAATTACTAGTTACGATGTTCTTTCTGGAACAATAGCGAACGAATGGGGATGTTGCGCTCACGAAATTAGCGGAAAATTTGCTTAGAAAAGATTGATTTGCTGATAGTTAGGAATCTAGGTGAATCTGGCATAGATTCTGCGAAGTAGAAATAAAACTCTTGAAAAAATAAAAATTATTTTTTCAAAAGATGAAAGGGGGGAAATTCATGATTAAAAATCGATGGCTTATTTTAGTTTTAATTCTGCTGATTACCGGGGTTGGTATTGCTGAGCAACCAAATAAACCGGAAGCAGATAAATGTATATGGGGAGAAAATCCGTTGTATCCGATACCGAATACGGGGATGAATCCAAGCATGAATATAGGAGTAAATCCGGGTGGACCAGGGATGCTCCGATTTGATGCGATAGACCAATTGATGTTATGGGAACAAGCGGCGAAATTGTTAGATTTGTCTCCTGAACAGAAGAAACAAATCGAAACGATTTTTATTGAACAGAAAAAGAAGAATATCCGATTGAAAGCCGAGCTAGAGGTTCAGAAAATAGACCTATTAAATGCGTTACGAGATACTACTATCGACGAAGCGCAAATTAAAGAAATCAGTAGAAAAATTGGAAGGTTAACAGCAGAAATGATTGAATCTGGTATAGACAGTATTTTACAAGCGAAAAAAGTATTGACTCCGGAACAACAGAAGAAAGCTTTACAGTTCATTCAGCGATTAATCCAAAGACGCAGTGTCATGCCTATGCTGGGACAAGGACAACATCCACCAATCATACCACCGGGCTCGATGCCACGTGAATATACTCCCCAGTATCCGAGCGGATTTAAATCCTTTGACGAGAGTGAACCAGACAAAGAACAGCTACAAGAAGAAGAATCGGGAAACGATTAAATAATCCGGCAGCGTTTGGTTAATTGTCGATTAAACGCTGCCTGAAAATAATACACAAACTTTGATATCGTTTTCTTAGTCCCCTCGTATTACGCATCCGCTAACGATGTGGAATTTTGCAAACTTACTCGATGAAATTATTCTTTACAAAACCAGGTAAATTACGGTATATTATTTTCACAAATTATAAGTATCGGTTTCAAACAATCAACATTTAGTTCTTATGCCGGAGTGGCGGAACTGGCAGACGCAAGGGACTTAAAATCCCTCGGTTGGCAACGACCGTACCGGTTCAATTCCGGTCTCCGGCACCACTCCTTTTTAGCTACAATAGAATCAAACGTCTAATTTTTTTTTGTACACCATTTGTACACCAACTCGGTATCATCTTTATCATCTAACCCATTAACAAACTCCCGATTTTTCCCTGGAATGAAATGTCCATAAACCCGAATCGTAAAATCGATAGAGTAGTGTCCGAGCTGTTCTTTTACCTAGACTGGCGAGACGCCATTCATTAATAAAAACGCGGCATATTGATGACGCCAAGTATGGAACTTAAGATAACGGGCCCCGGCTTTTTTCAGACATTCATGCCAGGTCCAGTCCCGGAAATGATTTGGATTAATGCGGTTTCCTTTAATCGTGCAAAATACGAGCTCCGGATTCGACTTACCTAATGATTCATATAATTCTTGCTGGTTCGCTTTCCAGAGAAGGAGGGTTTTTTCCAGTTGCTGCGAGATATCAACTTTTCGTAGCTTACCATTTTTGGGTGGCGTTTCATATCCGTGTGAGAATGATTTATTAACCTCAATGAGTTTGTGGGCAAAATCGATGTCCTTCCAGCGTAACGCCACTAATTCTCCTATTCTCATTCCAGTCCGAGCAGCACATCACATAAAATAAACGGATAATAATGTGGGAACGATTCTTTAGCGGTGCGTAAGATAGCCCGCACTTCATCTTCCGAAAAGATTTCTACTGTTTGTATTTTCCCCTTACTATATTGTTTCAGGTATTTGGCGATACCGTTTACCGGATTGGCGCTAATAATTTCATCTACTATCGCTTCATTGAGTATAGTCCGGAGTGCCGAAAAAATCGAACTAACGGTTCTAGGTTTGATCTTACCCTGTTTAGATAAGTTGATAAAATAATCTTTAATTTTGGTCTTACTAATATTCTCCATCGGAAGTTCACCGAATACTGGTATCAGATAGAGCCGAATAAGTTCTTCATTCCGGATCGCTGTGGTTGGTTTCCAATGGAGCTGATCCTGTAGACATGCTGGATTTATCAATTGATTATGCCTATCGAATGGCGAATGCGTTTGATACCATTTATCCGCATATTCTTTGAAGGTTATGGTCGATTTCTTTATATGGTTATTTCCGGTATCCGGTAGGTGAAATTCAAGCGCTAATTTTTTCCGGTTATCCGCCGCAACTTTTTCCGCTTCCTTCTTATCATAACCAATAGCTCGGAAAATCGGATTCTTTTTACCAGGAACCTTGATAAACACCGACCATTTATCTTTTTTATTATATTTTTTATCCTGCTGTTTTACCCATACTGCGGCCATTTTTGGTTCACCTACTTCTATTAAAAAGTGTGATATGTAATGATTGCATAACCGCTATTGCAGGACCGGAGTCTACCCGATAATTTCGCTACCTGTCAAGCTGCATTTTGATAATGTGCGATTGATCTCATAATATCAGCGGTTAACTGTGCAACTCGTTCTGGCCCTGGATCCACTTTTGGACGGCAGTTTCGTTCTATCCAGAGGTCAAATTCCGATTTCTTAACCAAGACCCGATGACCGGTTTTGAAATGCGGAATTCCATCCGGTTCACGCAACCGCCTTTTCAGGGACGACACAGATAATCCGGAATACCGACTTAATTCTTTTAGTGATAAATAGCGGTCTTCAGTGGCATCCATAAACATTTATTGATTAATAGTTATCTTCACGCTTTGATAACCAGTATTAATACGGTTCATCATCGTAGATATATCCGCTGACCATATCAAATTTAATTTAATGATCTGGTTCCTACTTCCACAACATAGTTGGTAATTTAATGGTATTGCTAAAAATAGCTCGGTTCATTAGTTTGGGTACCAAGTCCTCCCCGGTTGTTTGATCAATTATTACGATTGGATAGTGTCTAGAATCGGGACCTGGAACCCGGGATTTGATTACTAGAGGCTCTAACCTCCTGCGGGGTAAAGATTTTGAATCATGAGGATTGGTATTTGTGTTTTCGTATTCTTTCTTATGTTTATTAGAAGCTACATTACGTAAAACGGATTTGGATATCGCCGGCTCTCTTTTGGTTCGTTTATACGCTGATTCCAGTGAGACCAATGTTTCCTTGACTGTATAGGGATCCAGTTCCTTTTGTGTTTTAAGAACCTGGTTAGCAAAATCAAGCAGAAATGGTTTCGCTGCATGGGTTTTCATGTGGTTCAACAACGTTCGCACACTAACATTAGCGACGATGGTGGTCAGAATTCACCCTTGGTGTTCCAGTATGCCAAAACCAATGACTTCGCCAGGCGCACCACGGCCGAGGTAACCTTTCTGTTTGCCGCCAAAGTAGCTTTAATCGCATACGATTTAACCAGACAATTGGTGCGCTTCTTGTTCCAGAAAATGTGTGATTTTTTGTCGAGATAGGCGATACTATCGATGCAGCGTATGGTAGTTCACGTGCAAATCTTTGGCCGCTTTATACGCCGGAATCTCCAGACTACAATAATGCAATATCTACGCTTCCCGTTGCCATTTCAAACGTTGATTTTCAAAAGCAACGCGCGCATTAATAGCGTTGATTCTACAATTGATATATCCGATTTCCGTGACAGCGAGGAACTCGTTGACCATGAATAATTAAATCTATTTCTGTAAGCATTGACTAAGCAGTTTAGAACTTAGTCCAGATTTTGCCTAATCACCAAATTTAATTTCCGAAATTATAAAAAAGGGATATTAATTCCGAAAAGTTATATGTCATACTGCAACTTATCCAAGGAAAACCATATACTGATGGTGAGGAGTGTGTTTGTGGAACTAATTATACTGGTATAGTAGGTATGGTTCGGCATCACCTGTTAACGGTTGAAATAATTTCAATCATCATAGTCTACCAGTTGTTGAACGATATGATGGTATGTTAGCCATCGATTGGAATAAATTGAATGAGGAGCGAGAATCGGCATTAAAAACCGAATCAGTTTTTACTATATCTCTCTAGAACTTCGTTAAATTTTCGTCCTGCCAGAGCGCATACCAGATGGGACCACCAGCCCCGTAAATCTCCTGACCGACGGTACCATTTTTCGGATTTTTATCATTCCAGTTCGGTTCTCGGCACCAACCCATATGCGCATCTTCTAGGGGAACATAACTTGAATAGTCTATTGACCATAATCCCCGACTATCTCCGCCGGTTTCTTCACTTCCTTCTTTCACTAAAGACCATTTTGCACCGGATTTAATTAGAATAGGCGGCATGGTATAATATGACTGCATCGGTCCATATTTCCAGCTATCCGATAATAACTGTTTCACTTCAGGAGTAAGGTCTTGACTGGCAAGACGGTAAAAATCTTTTAGATATCTTCGACAATGATGGTTTTCGCATTCCGCCATACAATGATTTCCAGGAGTAGGACAGAAACTCCAAAATGTTCGGATGTGTTCGCCGACACCATAATCACATTCCCATAAACTCGCCCAACGTAAGGTGTTGGCTAATGGGATATAAGCAAGGTCCCGATATCGTTCGTCGCCGGTAACTTGATATAACCGATATAAACCAACCGCGCCAGACGCAGTATAATTCAGTTCATAAGCATACTGGAATTCTAATCCGGCCACAACTTCAGCAGCTTTTTTTGCTGCTTCCAGACATTCGGTATCTTTTCCGTGACTCATATCATAATAGTCCATCATAAGATTAATAAACATACCAGTAACATCATATTCATACATATGCCATTCCTCTCCGGTCTCCCAGTTAAAAAATGCAAATTGATAGTTAAATTGTTTTCCAACTTTAAGATAAAAATCGCGGGTACCTTGAAACATCCGAATAGCATCCGGATTTCCCAGTTTCGCTAAATCACTCATCTGCATCCCAGGAAAAAAGTAATACCAGCCGGATTGAGTTGAAGAAACGGGTGCAATGCCATCAGAGAAGGTTTTTAGTTTATCATCCCAAAAAGTTGGAATAGTTTTTTCGAGCTTCGAAACAATTTGTTGCGCAGTTTTCTGTTCCGGATGCTTTTTTAGATAGTGAAGTAATGGAACGAGTATTTCTAATTGCGTGATTAATTCTCCATACGGACCTCGACGGTCTTTAACATACGCGGTTAGATATTCTACTCCGTTAGTTGGTTTTGACCAATTGCCTGGGTCATTTAGACTTTCAATCAGTTTTGGAACTATATCGTTTGCCCAATCGATTGTTTCCATCGGTGGTTTGGGGATATATTGATATACCACTGCTAGCATTTCGACAAATTTCTTACAAACGGCAGCGGAATTAGTGCCAAATTCAGATGTAAGATATAGATAAGCATCATTAATACAGATTTTTTTACCACGGGGAACGGTTAATCTTACCGGACGTTGGTATCCGAACCTTCCGCTTGTATCTCTAATTTCATACTTTTGATAAATTTTCTCTTTGGGAACAGGCGCAGGCGCTTTCGTGAAATAAACTGAATACGGTTCAGGGTGTCCCCAGATTGGAAGAGTTACCGCTCCTTCTGACCAACCAGTGTCAGGTCCACTATTAAACGGATTTTCAAATCCGGTTAACCGATATAGGTCATTCAACGAAGTATAATCTTCAAAATATAATGCGGTAACATCCATATCTCGGTCGTAAAAGTAAATAAGTCCAGAAGCAGGTCCAATCTGAGCACAATATTTTTTAATCCGATGCCAATTCGGATAAAATGCACATTCTGGTGGATTATCCGCAATAGTTAAATATTGTTGTTCTGGAACAATATACGCAAACCATCGGAATAATCCTGGATGCGTTCGATATGCGATAAATCTCGATTCGATGGTGCCCCAGGTTGTTTTCGTTAAAAATTCTATTTGAAACTCGGTCATAGTATCTCGATAAGATATTTTTTTATCTCGGGTTGTGTGTATTGGCATCAATTGTGTTCCATTAACGATACTGGTTGCTATTCCGTTATTTTTTGAATCAATCGCAGTTTCAACTGTATAAATAATAATCATATTTTTACTACCTTCTATTTCCGGCTGGTTGTAATATACTGTAAATTTACCAGAACGAAGAATAAACCCTTGGTTATCGCGTTTTAAATATTCAACAGAACTACTATATATAGGTTGATTCATAACTATGTACCCCGAAATGATTAACGTTAGGTTGATACCTATTTTTTTAAAAATTTGATTCATAGAGTGTTGGTTCCTTATAAAATGAGATGTTTAGATTTTGACCTAGGAAAGCCGATATTCAAATTATTTTAAAAATGTTTATTACCACAAATACTGTTCTCTAACCGAATTTTTTAAGCTTATTCAATTACACCATGAATGTTCAATTATACAACATTAAGAATAATGTTTCAAGTAAATTATAGTAAATTGTTAAATATTATTTAATAAAAAAATACTCAAAATTTATAAAATATTTCTTGACAATATATAAAAAATGTGATATATTTTTAGAAGATTATATTTTTGAACAATATGAAACCAAAAACTACCTTAAAAGATATTGCAAAAAAATTGAATATTTCTGTTTCGAGTGTATCCTTAGCACTAAATAATAAACCTGGTATCTCAGACTCACTTCGTAAAGAAATTTATAAAACCTGTCTTGAGCTCGGATATAATCTTGACCGATTTAACCAAAATGAAGGGTTCGGAGGTAATGTAGGTTTATTATTGCGTGAGGAGTTTTTAGTAAGTGGTGAAGCGTTTTATACCCGGATGGTGCATGCAGCGCAAGAAGAAGCCGAACGACGTAATTATCATGTAATATTGAATTCAGTTTCACAACAAGAAATATCCGATTTTGAGAAACCGCATTTTTTTCAGAATGATATTAAAGGAATTTTAATCGCTGGATATATGCCTCCGGACTATGTTCGATTTCTATTACGGCAGCAGGTACCGATAGTATTAATGGGATATGATATCGTTAATCTTAGGTTAGATAGTATTGAATGTGAAAATTTTATAGGCGCATATACTGCGGTGAATTATTTGATCGAAAAAGGACACAGAACGATTGGATTAATTGGTGGAGTCCCGGAACATTACTCACCATTATTACGGATGGCAGGATATCGAATGGCATTAGCACAAGCCCAACTACCGCTCATACCTGAAATAATCGTTGACGATTTACCGCAATCAAATATTATTCTTGGCCTCGAAGCAACTCTAGATATTTTGAAAAGATACAAAGGGAAAATTGACGCCTTTTTCTGTGTAACTGATAACTATGCTACAGGATGTATGAAAGCAATCCGCGAAGCAGGATATCGAGTACCAGAAGAAATTAGCGTTGTTGGTTTTGATAATATGGATTGGGTAGCGCATTTAACCCCAGGACTAACCACGATGAATATTCCAACATTGCAAATGGGATTAGCCGGAATGCAACGGTTACTCGAATTGATTGAAGCAAAAGTGAACCAGCAGGAAAATGTCCCACGAAAAATTCTTTTTCCTGTAGAGTTAGTTGTTCGCGAATCAGTAGCGGAAGTAAAAAGCGCAATTGAAGTGCAAAATGGAGTATCAGCATAGTAATTCTAATTATTTTAAAAAGCGGTGAACTATTTTTGTTCCAACAAAATAAACAGAAAGAAATAAAAGGATAATAAGAGGAAGGAGAAGGTAGCTATGAACAAATATGTTATGCTGGCGATATGGCTTTTATGTAGTGCAGTTGTTGTCTACGGCGGACCGCCACCAGGGCCGTTTAATCCGGATGGTGATACTGTGTTATTGCTTCATTTTGATGATACTACCTATATTGACCTTAGTCCGAATGCCTTTTCGGTGAGTATGTCAACCATTGCGGGGTATAGTGACCCTACTATAGGAACTTCAATGTATGGTTTTGGAAAAGCATTATTTGGTGCCGGCGGAAATATCAACGGATTAATTATCGATACTACGGGCTCGATATCACGTACTGAAGGACCGATAACTATTGAAGCATGGTATATTTTACCAAGCGTAAATAGCACGCTTGAATATTCAAATTGCGTTCTTGATTTAGGGGCCGGCCGATTCCTATTATCAATACGTAATCCAGGAATTCCAGCAGATACCTCGGGTAACCACTATATGCAGTTGGTTGCATATACATTGTCTGGATCTCCCCAATGGGATTATTGTTCGATTAGACCACAAGACGGATTCACTTATGATGAGTGGCATCATTATGCTATGGTTTATGATATATCTGAACCCATTGATGTCGATAAAGTTAAATTTTACTTCGATGGGAATCAAATTGCTACCAATTTAGGTGGTACTCCAATAACCGAAGCATATTGGAAAATATATTATCCTGCACTTGCTGCAGGACGGGTCTGGATTCCTACTGCACCGACTACGAATCTAATGCCATTCCGTGGTGCGGTAGATGAAC